>DDPN01000041.1:0-8862 GCA_002342205.1 Chitinophagaceae bacterium UBA2467
TGTAATTTTTCTTTTAGGTGCATGATGGCCATCATGCTGAAAACGCCAATGCGGTTAGCAATAAACGCAGGAGTGTCTTTACAGAGGACTGTTGTTTTCCCTAAATGAAGATCACCATAATGTAAAAGAAAGTCAATAAGTGATGGGTCTGTATCTTTTGTAGGAATGATTTCGAGTAATCGTAAATAGCGAGGGGGGTTGAAAAAATGGGTGCCACAAAAATGTTTTTTAAAATCCTCACTTCTGTCTGCAGTCATCAGGTGAATGGGAATACCCGATGTGTTGGAGCTAATAATCGTACCGGGTTTTCGCAGGGCATCTACTTTTTCTAACAATTGTTTTTTGATGTCAAGTTGTTCTACGACTACCTCTATGATCCAGTCGCAGGTAGAAATAAGGCCAAGGTCATCTTCGAAATTGCCTGTACGTATGTTCTCAACTATCCCTTTTTCATAGAGAGGAGAGGGAGATGACTTTACTGCAAATTGCAGTGCATCATTGACTATTTTATTTTTGGCACTTGGCGAAGCGCCTGTCGGTAAATCTTTAGGTACGATATCTAATAACAAAACTTCATGGCCTGTTCCTGCAAAGTGGCAAGCTATACGTGAGCCCATGACGCCACTGCCTAATACGGCGACTTTGCGAATCAATCGTTGCTTCATAAAAAATAGTTAGTTATGCAACTAATTTACTCTTTCGAAGTTAATTGATTTTGGCAGTGATAAAAAGAACTTCGTTAACTGATTAGGGAGCCTGGTTCAACCGTATCGTCTGTTTGTAAAAAATGGAGTTTTCCGGCTGCATCGGTTGCCATCAAAATCATTCCATTGCTTTCGATTCCTCTCATTTTACGAGGGGCCAGGTTAGTTACCACTGTCACTTGTTTCCCAACAATGGCAGCGGGGTCAAAATGCTGTGCAATGCCGCTTACAATTGTACGCGTTTCAGTACCCAGGTCTACTTGTAATTTTAACAACTTATCTGCCTTTTCTACTTTTTCGGCAGTAAGTATACGCCCTGTTTTTAATTCCACCTTTGCAAAATCATCAAATTGGATCTCTGCTTTGTTGGAGGGTGCAGGGGTGGGTTCAGTTTGAGCAGGCGTTTCGGGTGTGGTTGACATGATACCTTTTCTTAATTTTTCCATTTGTGTGGCAACTTCTGTGTCTTCAATTTTTCTAAATAACAATTGAGGAGCACGAAGTGGATATCCTTTATTGAGCAGGTTGATCTTTCCGGCATTTTCCCAATCTAACATCCGGTCTACTACCTTCATCATATGTAGCAGGGTATTTGCTGTATTGGGAAGAAACGGATTAATCAAAATGGCAAGATTTGCCGTGAGTTGCAAACAGAGATNNATTTGCTGTTAATTGTAAACAGAGATGCAAACAGTTGTCGATTTCTTTTTGTAAAGCAGGATTACTTTCTAGTTGTTTAGCTAAAATCCAAGGCTCCTTTTTTTGCATGTATTGGTTTCCCTTTCTCGCTAAATCAATCACTTCATAAAGTGCGTCTCTAAATTTGTATTGCTCTAATAAGGCGCTAACACGAGCAGGGGTTTGCTTGATTTCTTCAATCAAGAATTGATCTTGATCATTGAATAAGCTTGCATCCAGTGGGGGAACCTTGCCGTTACATAACTTGTGCATCAAGACCCATGTCCGGTTGACAAAGTTTCCAAAAATGGCTACCAGCTCACTGTTTACAGCTTCTTGAAATCCCTTCCAGGTAAATTCACTGTCTTTTGTTTCGGGCGCAATTTGTGTTAAGTAATAACGCAACATATCTACACACTGTGCTCCTCCGTTTTCTGCTTGCACAAAATCTTGGATATAATCACGCATGTCTAGCTTCCAATTTCGGCTGGTGCTCATTTTATCTCCTTCCAAATTCAGAAACTCATTGGCCGGAACTTGATCGGGAAGAATATACCCATGCAAGCGGAGCATGATGGGGAATATGATACAATGAAAAACAATATTGTCTTTTCCTATAAAATGAACCAGTTTGGTGTCTTTATCTTCCCAATACGGCTTCCAATCTTTACCCTGGTCCAGTGCCCATTGTTTGGTGGCACTGATATAGCCAATAGGGGCATCAAACCAAACATATAATACTTTACCAGCCGACCCAGGAATGGTAGAGGGCACTTGCACACCCCAATCCAAATCACGCGTAACTGCACGTGGTTGAAGACCACCGTCAATCCAACTTTTACATTGGCCAACCACTGTAGATCGCCAATCTTGCCCATGATCATCTAAGATCCATTTTCTTAAAAATGATTCATGCTGATCTAATGGTAAGTACCAGTGGGTAGTCTTCTTTTTTAGTGGCGTATTACCACTCAGTGTACTGAGTGGGTTCACTAACTCATCTGGACTTAAGGTGCGACCACAAGACTCACATTGATCTCCGTAGGCACGATCACTGTGGCAGTGCGGACAAGTTCCTTTTATAAATCGATCTGCTAAAAAAGTATTGGCTGCTTCATCAAAATACTGTTCTGATTCTTTTGTGATCAGTGCTTTGTCATTATACAGTTTTGTAAAAAAAGCAGCGGCTGTTTCGTGGTGAAGGGGTTCACTCGTTCGATGATAAATATCAAAACTGATCGAAAGCGTTTCAAAGTCTTCTTTTAACGCTTGGTGATATTTATCAATGATTGCACGAGGTGTTGTATCTTCTTTTTTTGCTTGAATAGGGATAGCTGTTCCATGCTCATCGCTTCCGCACACAAAAACCACCTCTCTTTTTTGGGCGCGCAAATATCGAACATAGATATCGGCCGGAATATATGCGCCTGCCAAATGCCCAATGTGTTTTAATCCATTTGCATAGGGTAGTGCTGATGTGACCAGATATCTTTTGGGCGTGTTCATGGTGATGCAAAAATACCGGAAAGGAAGGCAAGCCCAAAATGACTTTCATTGTTACCTTTATGCGACTAAACCCTATGATTACACCTGAATATTTGAAGCCTGGAGACACGATTGCGATTGTTTGCCCTGCGGGTTACCTGCCTGCCGTTAATGTGCAAACCTGTGTGACTATTTTAAACCAATGGGGTTACCGCGTGATACAAGGAACTACTGTTGGAGGATCATCTTCAACTTATTTTTCCGGAACAGATCAGGAGCGGTTAACAGATTTTCAGCGGATGTTGGATGATACGACAGTAAAAGCCATTTTATGTGGACGGGGAGGCTATGGAACGGGGCGTATCATTGAGCAAATCAATTTTTCTACTTTTTTGACAAAGCCAAAATGGATCATAGGATATAGTGATATCACTGTTTTGCATGCGCATATTCACCAACAACATCAAATTGTCACTTTGCATGCACCGATGGCTACTGCATTTAATGGAGAGGGCTGGAAAAATGAATATGTACAATCCTTGCGAGAAGCACTCGAAGGAGTGACTTCGGCTTGTTCAGGCCCTGAGCATTCTTTTAATCGACAGGGTTTTGCAAAAGCACCGCTAGTAGGAGGCAACCTTGCATTACTGGCGCATTTAGTAGGAACATCTTCTGATTTAGATACAACGGGTAAGATATTATTCATTGAAGATGTGGGAGAGCAACTGTATAATATTGATCGAATGCTGTTTCAATACAAGCGCAGTGGGAAGCTTTCGCAATTAGCTGGCTTAATTGTTGGAGGTTTTACTGAATGTAAAGACACGGAGCGTCCATTTGGGCGCACAGCTTATGAAATTATTAAAGAAGCCGTTGCAGAATATGATTATCCCGTTTGTTTTGATTTCCCCGTAAGTCATACGGAAAGAAACTATGCGCTTAAAGTGGGTGCTACCTACGAATTACGTGTAGATGCAACGGGTTCACTTCTTGCAGAGTGAAAATAGGCTAGAGCACCTTTTTTATTGCAGAAATAGTAATTGGAAAATTATAGAGATCGTTATGACTCCCTTTTTCTATGGTGATCAACTGATCTCCTTTTTTGAATGCATTAGATAGTCGAATAGAATTTTCATAGGCAACAACACCATCAGCTGTGCCATGTAATAGTAAGACGGGTGCAGTTACTTGTTGTAAATAGGTGTGAGTAGGAAACTGGAAATGCATTAACAAGTTAAAAGGGTAAATTGGAGCATAATGGGACAACACAGAGGGTAAATCATAGTAGGGTGTTTCTGCAATTAGATAACGGCAGTCTCTTTTAGCAGCCAACTGAGCTGCTACGCCTGAGCCCAAGCTTTTACCGTAAATAATAAGCTGAGACGGGGTATAGCTTTTTCGAGCAATAGAATAGACAACTTGGCTCCATTCATACATTTTACTTTCTGTTATCTCACCTCTACTTTTTCCATATCCTGGATAATCCATCATGAATACCTCATATCCACTTTCAGTAAAAATTTTTGCAAATCGTGCGTACCATTCAACATTTTGGCGATTGCCATGAAAATAGAGCACCGCTCCTTTAGCTGGACTTAATGTAGTAAACCGTGTAAGATGAAGGGTGTCTTCGGTGTTGATAGGGATACTAATCTCCTGATGTGGTTGATTTATTTTTAATGCTGCTTCCGTAGGAATAACGACCGGTTTAAATAACAGTCGCTCCTGGTTTGCATAAAATATCCACCCAGCTAATAAGTAAATCAAAAGGATCCCTCCAATTATTTTACGCCATTTAGATTTTGAGTTACCCATTTTTTTCATCAGTATTTGAGAATATCGCGTATAAAGTTATGATACTCGTCAAAGGAGGGTAGATTATTATGACCTCCACCCTCAATACGTATCAACGTTGTTTTGTTAGGGTTTTTTTGTTGCAAGGCAACACTATGCCGAAAAGGAATTAATCGGTCTTTTGTACCGTGAATGATATAAGTATGGCAACGAACATTAGGAAGCCATTGATCGGAACGGAGATGATAGCGTAACACTAAACGAACCGGAAGGATTGGCAAAAAACGCTCAATGACTTTTTTAAAATTAAAATACGGAGCATCTAAAATTAAATAGCGAGGGTTATTATCTGAAGCTAGTTTGGTTGCAAAACCACTACCTAAACTTCGGCCGTATATAATTAGGTGGTCTTCGGGGTATTTTTCTTTTAGTCTCTCGTAAACATATTGCATGTCTCCCAGCATCTCTTTTTCATTTCGTTTACCAGTACTTTTTCCAAAGCCTCGGTAGTCAACTAATACTACATCGTAATTGTACCTATAAAAATCTTTCGCATATCGCGCCCATCCTTTGATGCTACGCGTGTTGCCATGAAAATATAAAATCAAGCCTTTGGGCTGCTCCCTATAAAAATGAAGGGCGTTAATCCGTACGCCGGGGGCACTATCAAAAAAGTACTCTTTAAAAGGGGCCTCGTATTTGAATTCAAAATTGGCAGCTAGCACCTCTGGTCGAAAAATAAATTTATCCTGTAGTAAAAAAGCAAGAAGGGTGAGTATTGCAACTACACCTGCTATGTACCAGAATACAATAGGCACGGTAAATTAGTTTTCGACTCTTTTCAGTCGGAGATTGGTAACAGGTGCGACAATCAGTGGAAACTTTTCAACTGTAACATTCGCTTGGTCCAATCCAAACCCTTTTTCTTCGGAGAGGCTGTGGTCTTTGAGCCAGAAATAAAACTTCATGACTAGTCTTTCTATAAAAGGAAGTTCGTTGTCTTGGCTTAAATATTTTTCCATTACCATAAACTGAAAATCTCCCACCACTTTGCTTTGTGATAGACTCTCGTAGCGGCTGTTGATCTCTACTTCTTGGTTGGCAACGAGCTCCTCCACTACTTTTCGGAACATCAAGTTGACACGCGGTTCCATGCGAAATCCTAGTCTGAAATCAACACGGATAATGTCATTGGGGATTATATGTGTCACTTTGTATTCACAAGTATATGGGTCGTCTACTGTATCAATATGTACAAACCAGTAAATGTCTGCTCGCTTTGGTTTACGATTGAGTATGGAGTAAATGATTTTATGTTCAATTTCTTTTGGGTTATTTGCGCTAGTCATGTAAACAAGGTGTGTAGCATATTTTGGTACAGATATATCTACACTTAATTCTTGAATTTTATTGATATAATGATCTAGCCTGACAAATTCTATATATCGGTTTTTAATTTTTCTCGCTCGATACCAAACGAACATGATAACAAATATGATAAGCCCGATTAGTAAAGTGATATACCCTCCGTGTGTGAATTTTACAAGTAGTGCAATTAGGTAGGAAGTTTCTACGATAAGATAGCCAACTAAAAAGAGGTAAATCCAGGTTGATTTAATCCGATGTAAAACCAAGTAATTAGCAAATAATATGGTTGTGCTTAACATGGTCACAATAATGGCCAAGCCGTAGGCTGCTTCCATGTCAGAAGATTTTCTAAAATAAAGAACCACGCCAACGCAGCCTAAAAACATGAGTAAATTAATCGCGGGAATAAATAGCTGTCCCTTTTCTTCTGAGGGATACCGGATTTTCATTTTTGGCCATAAATTAAGTCGCATGGCTTCGCTAACCAACGTATAAGCACCAGAGACCATTGCTTGACTTGCAATGACTGCTGCAGAAGTAGCAATAATTACACCAGGAATAATAAACCATTGTGGCATTAAGTCATAAAAAGCGTTGATGCGTAGTTGACTTTTAACCAATGCAGTGATAGGTTGATTAATACTGCTCAGGGTAACTTGTTGTCCGTTCAGTGTGTATTTCTGTGCAAGCAAAGCTGCGCCTTGCCCAAAGTAGTTAAAGAGTAAACAAATCTTCACGTAAATCCACGACAGTCGAATGTTACCTCTGCCACAGTGACCCAAATCGCTGTATAGTGCTTCTGCTCCTGTAGTACACAGGAATACTGCTCCTAATAGCCAAAATCCTCCAGGATATGTTTTTAGAAATGAAATTGCATAGTGTGGAGAAACAGCTTTGAATATGGATAGATCATCAAAAACATGAATGGCACCCAGCACCAATAACATGGTGAACCAGATAAACATAATAGGTCCAAAAAGTTGTCCGATTGAAGCTGTACCAAATTGTTGTAAAAAGAAAAATAATACGAGAATAGAAATTACAATAATAACTACTGTGTTACTACCCTCCCTTATGCCTAACGAGGGTAGTTCTTTTAATCCTTCTATGGCAGAGGTAATAGAAATAGGGGGAGTAATAATTCCATCCGCTAATAATGCAGCCCCACCCACCATAGCAGGAAATACCAGCCATTTTCTTCTTCTTCTTACCAACGCATACAGTGCAAAAGTTCCTCCCTCGCCCCGATTATCTGCCCTCAAAACCATTAAGACATATTTAAGGGTTGTTTGTAGGGTTATTGTCCAAATAATACAAGAGAGAGTGCCTAGAATTAACTCTTCACTAATAATTCTATTGTCTATAATTGCGTTAAAGACGTAAAGAGGGGAGGTTCCAATGTCTCCGAATATAATTCCCAGTGCGACAAGTAGTCCCGCACCGGTTACCTTGTTGGTCGAAACTTTCACCCGACAAAGGTATAGGCAAAAAACTTAAACTTTTAAAGGTAACTTTATAGCGTTATGGGAAAGCGTAGTTTTTTAATCGGTTTGACCCTATTGGTCTGCACTCAATTCATCCCTTTTTCCGGCTCAGCCCAGCGGATCATTTATTCTGACCCAGAAAAAGAAGACAATCGTCGGCTAAGTTTTGAAATTGTCGGCCGGATAGGGGGTAATTTTTTAGTTTTTAAAAATAATCGTTCCAGAAGCTGGATCACAGTGATGGACGAAGAAATGCAGGTTACCAGCCGAGAAGAATTGGGGTACCTCCCCAATGCTGACCGAACGATTAATGTAGACTTTTTCCCTTACGCTGATTTTGCCTGGATGATCTATCAGTATCAACGTCGTAATGTAGTGTATTGCATTGCAGCAAAGATTGACAAGATGGGAAGAAGAATGGGGGATTTGATAGAGCTAGATACGACACATCTTGGATTTGCATCGGATAATCGACTCTATGCAGTTACAGGGAGTGAGGATCGTAAAAAAATTGCAGTCGTAAAAGTAAATAGTCGGGATAGAGACTTATACCACATGACTTCTTTTGTTTTTAACGATCAAATGGAGCTGATACGCAGCGCGCAGGCAAAAATCGTGATGGAAGATCGGACTACCCAGCTGGGAGAAATGATGATTGATAATGAAGGAACTTTAGTTTTTACTCGTTTTCATCGAACCTTTAATGATAATATTAGCAAGGCTTCATTACTCTATCAGCGTCTTGGAGAAGATGGTTTGATGGAATACCCTCTTTCTTTTGAGGGAAGCTGGCTGGACGATATTCGGCTTAAAATTGATAATGTAAATAAGCGCTACATACTTAGTTCATTCTTTACTAAAGAACGAAGAGGAGGAATTGAAGGATATTATTTTTTAGTGTTTGATAAAAATGCTGCAAAATCTGCTTCTGAGCGCACCGTGATTTTCTTGGATGATTTAAGACAGGAAGCGAAAGGGAATGCCACTACTAAAACTGCGTTCAATGATTACTTTATTAGGCAGATCATTACCAGAAGGGATGGTGGTTTTTTAATTGGAAGCGAGGCCTATTATACCACTTCGCGCGCTAATAATTGGAACAGATGGGACTATTTGTATGGCTCGCCATTTATGGGATTGAATAGTATGTACTATATGTCCCCATATTCCAGCCGTCTTTGGTGGGGTAACTTTCCAAGAACTTCGCAAGCTGTTCGTTATCATGCAGACAATATCATGATACAATCCTATAGCCCAAGCGGACAGCTCGAGTGGAGCAAGGTGATTGCTAAATCGCAGTTTGATGATGAGAGCGATGAGTTACTTTCATTCCAATTGATGATTACGGG
>DDPN01000041.1:8932-21184 GCA_002342205.1 Chitinophagaceae bacterium UBA2467
ATTACAATCCAACCCGGTGGACAGTCGGGCCGCAACCCTGGGTTAAAAAATCTGGATGCTGGACACCAGTTCATGCCGGCAAGAGGTAAACAGGTAAGTTCAAGAATTCTGATTGTTCCAACTGTTTACAGAGGGTATATTTGCTTTGCAAAAGTGGAATACAATTAAATTCTAGTTTTTGGTTGCCTTATTTTACAAGCGAAGTCCCTTCAATCCGGTTCTATTATTCTTTTTTGCCATTGCGGTAAAACTGCCCCTTTTTATTTACCCCCAAGCCATTGAACTATCCAGTTTCAAAGGAACGCCACTTTTTTATTTTGTTCAGTGGGTACAGCTTAGTTCAGGTAAGCCTCTGTATATTTTCTCCATTCTGACTTTTTTAATCCTTTTTGCGCAGGCACTTTATCTCAACTATTTTTTTAATCGGAACAAAATGACAAGCCGGAATACTGATTTGCCGGGCATGTCTTATTTGTTAATGACCTCTTTATTACCAGAATGGTCTCAATTTTCAGCTCCGCTGATCATTAATTTTTTGGTCTTGTTTTTGTTGTCATCCTTGTTTGAAAGCTACCATAGCGCTGATACACGTAGAACGCTTTATAATATGGGATTGGCAATGGGACTGGGCATTTTTATATACCCTCCCGCCTTATTGCTGACAGGTTGGTTTTTGCTCTCTTTAGTTATTATCCGTCCGGTACGTATTCAAGAAATTATCATTTCACTTTTGGGCGTGCTGACTCCCTTCTATTTTTGGGGTATATGGTTATTTTGGAACGATCAGTTGTCCTGGGCATTAATAGAACCGCATATTGCCTTTTCAATTCCTAATTCATTACCTGTAGTTTGGTTGGGGGGAATATTATTTCTGCTGACTATTCCTTTTTTGATCGGGTTCTATCACATACAGGATCAGGTGCGAAAAATGTTGATACAAGTAAGAAGAGGTTGGACTGTTTTTTTCTTGCTTTTTTTGGCAGGACTCTTTATTCCTCTTTTTTCTTTAAACCCCTATACCGGCTGGGTTATTTTATTACTGCCCCTTTCAACCTATCATGCCTCCTTTTATTATTACACTTCATTCCGCATTTTTCCTCTTTTGTTCTTCTGGGTTACGTTCTTTTTTATTCTTTTAAACCAATTTTCAGGCTCCTGGGGAAAGGTTATCTTTGTGCCTTAATCGACCTGATATGAAATTTGGCATTGTAGTATTTCCGGGATCTAATTGTGATGCAGACATGCGTGATGCTTTGCAGGATGATTTGGGGCAGGAAGTTTTAATGCTTTGGCATAAGGACAAGGATCTATCAGCATTTACAACAGAAGACTGTATTGTTTTACCAGGTGGGTTCTCCTACGGGGACTATTTGCGTTGTGGAGCCATTGCCCGGTTTAGTCCAATGATGCAATCTGTCATAGAATTTGCGCAAAAAGGAGGAAAGGTATTTGGAGTGTGTAATGGATTTCAGATTCTATGTGAATCTAATTTGCTTCCCGGTGCGTTACTTCGTAATGCCAACCAGCAATTTATTTGTCAAAACACGTTTATTAAAGATCCTGCCGGCTCCATTTATAAAATTCCTATTGCCCATGGTGAAGGACGCTATCATGGCTCTCCTGCGTTGCTGGATCAATTGGAAAAAAACAATCAAGTTATTTTCCGCTACTGTGATGAGCAGGGGCAGATTACGGAGCAAGCAAATCCAAACGGTTCTGCTCGAAATATTGCTGGCATTTGCAATGAAAACAGAAATGTATTTGGTATGATGCCGCATCCGGAGCGTGCTTGTTCACTGGCACTAAACAATACCGATGGGCGCAGTATCATTCAAGCGCTTTTGATTCAATCTGAATTGGTGGCTCACTAAATGAATTAAAATGAGAACAGTCACTTTGCTTTTTGCTTTGTTTATTGTTGGAGCTCTCCAGGCTCAACCCAATCCAGTAAGCTGGACTTTTTCCGCTAAAAAAATTGCTGATAAGCAATATGAAGTGGAAATGAAAGCTGTGATTATTTCTGGATGGCATTTGTATTCTCAACAGCAACCTGAAGATGCAATTGCTATTCCAACTGAGTTTGTCTTGAATCAAAACCCTTTACTCATCTTAAAAGGCAAAATCAGAGAAGTCGGAAAAATGGAACGATTCAAAGATGCCACGTTGGGTGTAACGGCACATCAATATTCCGGCCAGGTTAGTTTTGTACAAACAGTAGAATTAAAAGCTAAGGTTAAGACTGCTCTTTCTGGGACAGTAGAATACCAAACCTGTGATGACGAAAAGTGTCTACCTCCTAAGAAAATTCCTTTTACCATTCCTTTAAAGTAATTCATGCGCCGTCAACTTTATTTTATTGTCGGCTCGTTTCTTTTATTCTTGAACCTGTTGGTTGCTGGGCAAGAGAATACTACCGCTCCCACTTGGAATGTTGAGATAAAAAAAGGGCAAGCTACCGGTCAATTTGATTTGCAATTTGAGACTACGCTTGCTAAGGGTTGGGAACTTTACACGCCTGGGCAAACATTATTTGATCAGCCTGCAGGATTTATACAATTTGGCGATTCATTAATCCGAATCACAAAAACCTTGATACAAGTTGGTGTAGGTAGTCGGGTTTCCAGCGAATTGTTAGGTCAAGAAGTAGAAACCCAAACTGGTTCTGTTCGTTGGAATGCCAGTATACAAATTGAGGGTCCCCTGCCTGCTGAGCTACAAGGAACTCTTTTCTATACCTATGGGAAGGGCGAGGAAATCTATCCTTTAACTCCGTATGTATTTACAGTTCCTTTAGCGGGAGGTCAACAACAAGCTTCCTTAAAAAAAGAAACGATTGATTTGAAAAAGCCAGTGCTGGATTGTGGAGATGCTGGTACCTCACAGCAAAGCATGTGGCAAATATTTTTATTGGGAATTTTGGGAGGTTTGATTGCCTTATTGACTCCTTGTGTTTTTCCAATGGTGCCCGTGACGGTTACATTTTTTACAAAAAAGTCAACGAGTAAGTCGAAAGGTATTTTGAATGCAACTCTTTATGGCGGGTTTATTTTTCTGATATATATCCTTTTGACACTCCCTTTTCATATTGCCGGCAAAGCTATTAGTCCAGAGATCTTTAATAATATCTCTACCAATGTATGGTTGAACTTGTTATTCTTTCTAGTTTTTATTGTATTTGCACTCTCATTTTTTGGACTTTTTGAAATTGGATTACCGGCCGGGTTTGCTAACAAGATGGATTCTAAATCTGGTTTAGGAAATGTGGGTGGAATATTTTTTATGGCCTCCACGCTTGCAATTGTTTCCTTCTCTTGTACCGGGCCTATACTAGGTACATTATTAGTGGGCGTAGCAGAACAGGGAGCATGGCCTTTGACAGTAGGTGCAGCGGGTTTTGGATTAGCACTGGGTTTGCCATTTGGATTGTTTGCTCTTTTCCCGCACTGGCTTCAATCGTTGCCTCGCTCTGGTGGTTGGATGACCGATGTAAAAGTTGTGCTGGGATTTTTAGAGTTAGCATTAGCTATAAAATTTTTATCGAATGCGGACTTGGTACAACAATGGGGCGTATTAAAAAGAGAAGTTTTTTTGGCAAGCTGGATTATCATTGGAGGTTTGACTACCCTTTATTTACTTGGCAAATTGAAGATTGGAAGCGAGGCTTCTCCCCTTAAGTTTGGATGGACCCGTATTTCGTTTATAGTACTTTTTGCTTCATTCACTCTTTATTTGATTCCAGGTTTAACAAAATCAAAGTGGGCTGAACTATCCTTGATTAGTGGATTTCCTCCTCCTCTTACTTATAGCATATATGGCGGAAAGCAAGCCAACAAAACTGTCTTTAAGCCGTTGCATAATGAATATGAAAAGGCATTGGCCCTAGCTAAAGAGCAAAACAAACCGGTGTTGATTGATTTCACAGGTTGGGCTTGTGTCAACTGTCGCCGCATGGAGGAAAAGGTATGGACTGATTCTCGCGTAGATAGTTTGCTTCGAAATGCGTTTGTAGTGGTCTCTCTTTATGTGGATGAAAAAGTCAAGTTGCCTTTGGCAGAGCGTCAATCGGTGCTCCTTCCAGATAGTACAAAAAAAGTTTTGGAAACGGTAGGCGATAAATGGGCCAGTTTCCAGATTCAAAACTTTGGTGCCACCTCACAGCCTCAATATGTCATCTTAAATGCGCAAGAGAAATTGCTAAACCGCCCTAAGTTCTACACCCCCAATCCCAATGAATTTCTTGATTGGTTACATTGCGGTCTTGAAGCGTACCAACTAAAAAAATAATTTTCTTTACAGCGATATTTGTCGCTGTGTCATCATTTTTCGCAAATTAATTAGGCCATATCGCATTCTTCCCAGGGCGGTGTTGATACTACAATTGGTAAGTTGAGCAATATCTTTAAAACTCATATCTGCATAATGACGGAGAATGATTACCTCGCGTTGATCTTCGGGTAACTGAAATAGTAATTGTTGAACACGGTCGTGACGCTGTTGCTTAATCAACGCTGTTTCAGCATTCTCTTCTGTAAAGCTGATCATTTCAAAAACGTCTTGATTTTCTCCATTCCGAATAACCGGAGTGCGTTTTACTTTTCTAAAATGATCTACACAGCAGTTGTGTGCAATGCGCATGGCCCAAGGAAGAAACTTTCCTTCCTCGGTATAACGACCAGCACGAACCGTATCGATAATCTTGATAAATACATCTTGGAATATATCCTCTGCGAGATACTTGTCTTTGACAAGAAAAAAGATGGAGGTATAAAGCTTGTCTTTATGTCGGAGAACCAGGGTTTCCATAGCCTGTTGGTTTCCGTCACAAAAAAGACGAATCAATTCAATGTCAGCGAGTTTGGATAGCGCTTGCATAATTTCTACGCTTTATGCTGTTTTGGCAACAGCTGTTTTTCAATAAAGACCACCTGGGGTGATCGGATTGCGTAGAAATGCTTCGATAGGCGTTTGTTTGGTTGTTCTGTTATAAACGGACAGTAAATATATCCGATTTTTTCGAATGTACGGCATAATGGGGCCGATTACCAGTCACAAAGCCCCAAAAAAATGTTAATTGCCAGTAACTTTGCCCCTTATCATTCAAAATGGACCTTTCTCCCATACTTATTAAGGGTGCCCGGATGCACAACCTAAAAAATATCACGGTGGAAATTCCCCGTCGAAAATTGGTTGTCATTACTGGTGTTTCGGGTTCTGGAAAATCTTCACTGGCTATTGATACATTATATGCAGAGGGACAGCGACGCTATGCAGAAAGTTTGAACTCTTATGCTCGTCAATTTTTAAACCGCATGGATAAACCAGATGTGGATACTATTAAAGGGTTGAGTCCTGCGATCGCTATTGAACAAAAAGTAATTACGCGAACACCGCGCAGCACAGTGGGTAGTTTGACTGAGATCTATGATTATTTGCGATTGTTATATGCGAGAGTTGGTAGAACGATCTCGCCTGTTTCGGGTGAAGAAGTAAAAAAAGATGAGGTGGCTGATGTTGTTGAAAAGATAACGCAGCTTAAAAAGGGAGACCGTATTTATATCACTGCACCTTTAATTCGTAAAGAAAAACGCTCCGTGCGAGAAGAACTTTCACTCTTGCAGCAAAAAGGGTTTTCTCGTGTTTTAGTAAAAGGAGAATTGAATACGATTGAAACGTTATTGGAAAAAACAGATAAAGCTTTAGTTGCAGACAGACCTGACCGCTTGGTAGTAGACCGCATGGTGGTAAAAGATTTTGATGAGGATGACTTACACCGGCTTAGCGATTCAGTAGGCACTGCATTTTATGAGGGAGATGGAGAATGCACGCTAATCGTCAATGAAGGAAAGTCACTGTTTTTTAGCAATCGCTTTGAAAAGGACGGTATCCAATTTGAAGAGCCCGTTCCTCATTTATTTTCATTCAATAATCCCTTTGGGGCCTGTCCAACTTGTGAAGGATTTTCTCAGGTTCTTGGAATTGATGCAGAGCTGGTCATCCCCAATAAAAAGTTGAGTGTATACGAGGGGGCCGTGGCTCCCTGGAAAGGTGAAAAGATGGATTGGTGGCGCCAGCAGTTTGTGCGTGGCGCAAAAAAATTGGATTTTCCAATTCATAAACCTGTTCAGGATCTCACGACGCGTCAACTAAACTTATTATGGGAAGGGGGCGAAGGAGTGTATGGTATTAATGACTTTTTTAAAGATGTAGAAGCGCATTTGTATAAAGTGCAATTTCGAGTTTTACTCAGTCGCTACCGAGGTAGAACGAGCTGTCCTACTTGTGAGGGGTATCGCTTACGAAAAGAGGCTTTGTATGTACAGGTAAATGGCAAACACATCGGCGAATGTTGTCGGATGCCCGTTCATCTTTTACTGAATTGGGTAGAAGGTTTAGATAAGAAATTATCTGTACATGAGAAAAAAATCGCAGCACGCATTCTCATTGAACTCAATAGTCGATTAGCTACTTTATGTAAAGTTGGTTTAGGCTACTTAACATTAGATCGGTTGGCGAATACATTAAGTGGTGGTGAGAGTCAGCGCATTCAATTGACAAGAAACCTAGGCAGTAACCTGACGGATTCACTCTATATTTTAGATGAGCCCTCCATTGGTTTGCATCCGCGCGACACGGATAATTTGATTAAGGTGTTGAAAGAATTGCGCGAACTCGGCAATACAGTAATTGTAGTTGAACATGACGCCATGATTATGCATGAAGCTGATCATATCATTGATATGGGGCCGCTGGCTTCGCATTTGGGAGGGGAAGTGGTTGCGCAGGGTGATTACAAAGCGCTACTTGCAAACCCATCAAGTTTAACTGGTCGGTATTTGAAAGGCGAGTTAGCTATCTCACCATTGGGAAAGCCTCGGAAGTGGAACCAATACCTGCAAATCAATAATGCGACTCAGCATAATCTTAAAAATATCACCGTTAAAATTCCCTTGCAAGTACTTTGTGCCATTAGTGGGGTAAGTGGCAGCGGTAAAACGACGTTGGTAAGACAGCTATTGTATCCAGCTTTGTTAAGACACTTTGGTGATTATTCATTACAGCCGGGATCTTTTGATGGAGTAGAGGGCGATTTGAATTCTTTATCCCAAGTGGAGTGGGTAGATCAAAATCCTATTGGAAAATCATCTCGCAGCAATCCGGTTACTTATATTAAGGCCTATGATGAGATACGTGATCTTTTTTCGAAGCAGCCGCTCAGTAAGATGAGAGCATTTCAGCCAAAGCACTTTTCATTTAATGTAGATGGAGGTCGGTGCGATACGTGCAAAGGAGAAGGAGAACAGCTCATTGAGATGCAGTTTTTAGCAGATGTTCATTTGCGATGTGAATCTTGTGGAGGAAAGCGTTTTAAGGAAGAAGTATTGGAAGTGACGTATAAAGAGAAGTCCATTCACGACGTGTTAGAGATGAGTGTGGATCAAGCCATCGAATTTTTCGCATCAGAACCGGCTTTAGTAAAGGCACTGCTTCCATTACAAGATGTTGGGTTGGGCTATATAAAACTTGGTCAATCTGCCAACACGCTTTCTGGTGGAGAGGCGCAGCGTGTTAAGTTAGCTTCATTTCTTGGCAGAAGTAGGGCTACTCAAAAAATACTTTTCATTTTTGACGAGCCTACTACTGGTTTACATTTTCATGATATTGGAAAGCTATTGCAGTCCTTTCATGCATTGATTGAACAGGGTCACTCCATTGTCGTTATCGAACACAATACAGATGTGTTACGTGCAGCCGATTGGATTATCGATCTGGGACCTGAAGCAGGTGAGGGGGGCGGTCAGTTAGTTTTTGCCGGTACCCCGCAAGAGTTAGTGAAAAATAAAAAAAGTTATACAGCGCGCTATCTTAGCTAAGCTCTGGATATAGCGGAAAGTTTTGCATCAATTCTTTCACAGTTTGCTTTGTTCTTTCAATTGTTTTTTCGTCATCCGCATTCATAAGCACCTCGTCAATTAACGCTGCTATCACTTCCATTTCTTTTTCTTTTAGTCCTCTGGTTGTTACTGCAGGAACTCCAATTCTAATTCCCGATGTTACAAATGGAGATTTGTCATCGAAAGGAACTGCGTTTTTGTTGAGTGTGATGTGCGCGCGATCCAGTGTTTCTTGCGCTTTTTTACCTGTGATATTTTTATTACGAAGATCAATTAACATCAAGTGATTATCGGTTCCATTACTGATGAGTTGGTATCCCTTACCTACAAATGCCTTGGCCATGGCCTGGGCATTCGCAATGATTTGGCGACCATATGCAGTAAATGATTGATCCAGTATTTCACCAAACGCTACTGCTTTACCAGCAATTACATGTTCCAGTGGTCCGCCTTGCATACCTGGAAACACAGCCAAGTCTAATAATGCGCTCATTGATCGAATATTTCCTTTTGGATCTTTTATACCATACGGGTTATCAAAATCATTTCGCATCATAATAATTCCTCCGCGTGGTCCACGTAATGTTTTATGCGTGGTAGATGTAACAATATGACAATGATCTAGCGGGTCATTCAAAAGTCCTGTTGCAATCAAACCTGCAGGGTGCGCAATGTCTGCTAAAACCAGTGCTCCAATTTGATCAGCTACTGCACGAATTCTTTTATAATCCCAATCGCGGCTGTAGGCTGAAGCACCGCAAATAATCATTTTAGGTTTTTCTTGAAGTGCAACTCTTTCTAGTTGTTCATAATCAACTAAACCAGTTTCACGATCAACTCCGTAAAAGAATGCTTGGTAATTTTTACCGCTATAATTTGCAGGACTTCCGTGTGTCAAGTGTCCGCCCATGCTTAGGTCTAAGCCTAAAATTTTATCACCTGGTTTGAGACAGGCCAAAAAAACAGCAGTGTTAGCTTGTGCTCCACTGTGCGGCTGAACATTTGCCCACCCTGCCTTGAATACTTTTTTCAATCGATCAATGGCCAATGTTTCTATTTCGTCCACTATTTCACATCCGCCATAATATCTTTTTCCAGGATACCCTTCTGCATATTTATTTGTTGCAACAGAACCCATGGCTTGCATAACAGCCAGGGAGGTAAAATTCTCAGACGCAATTAACTCAATTCCTTCGCGTTGTCTGATTAACTCGCGGTCTAGCAGGCTAAAAAGCTGGGTATCTTTAACTGACATAATTGGTGTTAAAAAGTTTACACAAAATTAAGTTGTCTTTTCGTTGTCTCCCTGTCTCCTTCTGAATAGTTTTCCTCAAATGAACTACATTCGTGTTAAGCATGAAAGCGATCATACCTGTAGCAGGGGCGGGCACCAAGCTGCGCCCTCATAGTTATACGCAACCCAAGGCCCTTATTCCTCTTGCAGGGAAAACGATCTTAGGGATTAATATTGAGCAACTGCAAGCAGCGGGGATTACCGAGTTCATATTTGTGGTGGGGTATCTCGGCGAAAAAATTGAAAACTTTGTTCGTGAACATTATCCCTCACTTAATGCTCATTATGTTCAACAAACAGATCGGCAGGGGGTTGGTCAGGCTATTTTTCTAACCCGTGAGCTAGTACAGGGAGAACCTGTTTTTATCGTTTTAGGAGACACCATATGTGAGTATGACATCAAAGCGGTTATTGCAGAAGACCGTTCAATGATCGGACTTCGAAAGGTTGATGATCCGCGTGATTTTGGCGTAGCAGAGGTAGACGATAGTGGGTTTATTGAACGCCTTGTCGAAAAACCACAGATTCCTAAATCCAATCTTGCCCTTGTAGGAATTTATAAGATTAAAGAAAGTGAACAGCTGTTTCGTTGTTTAGAAAATAACATTAGTCAGGGTATCCGATCTCATGGTGAATATAGTTTGACGGATGCATTAGATTGTATGATTGGGCAAGGAACACCACTCAAGTCATTCAAAGTAGATAATTGGTTTGACTGTGGTCGAAAAGAAACCTTATTAGAATCAAATGCATTATTATTAAAAAAGTTTGCCGATCAAATTCCGGTGGATCATTTTGAGAATACAGTATTTATTCCGCCGGTGAGCATTGGTGCGGGTTGTTTAATTCGTAATTCTGTGATTGGCCCTAATGTTGCTATTGGGGAGAATACGGCTATTCAATCTTCCGTTGTTAAGGAATCGATCATCGGCTCTTTTTCTACCTTACAAGACATTGTAGTGAGTGATTCTGTTATTGGAAGCGATACACTTTTAAGAGGTGAAACACGCTCATTAAATGTTGGTGACAATACGAGTATTGATTTGGGTTGAAATAAAAATGCATGTCTAATTTCTCTAATCGCGTTACTGCTCTTTTAGGAATTAAATATCCTATCATTCAAGGTGGCATGATTTGGGCTAGTGGCTGGCGTCTTGCAGCAGCGGTTAGTAATGCAGGCGGATTAGGAGTGATTGGCGGGGGATCCATGCAACCTGATTTATTACGAGAGCATATTATAAAATGCAAGCAGGCAACAGATAAGCCTTTCGCTGTTAATCTCCCCTTATTGTATTCGGGAATTGACAAACAAATGGAAGTGCTAATTCAAGAAGAGGTGCCTATTATCATTACATCCGCAGGTAATCCTTCTACTTGGACGCCCCTATTAAAATCAAAATCCCGAATCGTTCTGCATGTCGTTAGTTCTGCAAAATTTGCTAAAAAAGCAGAAGCAGCAGGATGTGATGCTGTAATTGCCGAAGGGTTTGAAGCAGGCGGCCATAATGGAAGGGAGGAAACAACAACGCTTGTATTAATTCCTGCTGTAGTTAAAGCGGTTCAGCTTCCGGTAATTGCTGCCGGGGGAATTGCCACGGGAAGACAACTATTTGCTGTGCTGTCATTGGGAGCCGAAGGTGTTCAAATGGGTACTCGCTTTGTGGCTAGCGAAGAAGCTTCTTCACATCCCGATTTTAAAAAGATGGTAATCAGTGCTGCTGAAGGTGATACGCAATTAAGCATGAAAAAGTTAACGCCAGTTCGGTTATTAAAAAATAAGTTCTATCATGACGTGCATGCCGCAGAGGAAAGAGGCGCCACGAGCGAAGAGCTTACTACATTGCTAGGGAAGGGTAGAGCCCGAAAAGGAATGTTTGACGGAGATCTAAATGAAGGAGAATTGGAAATTGGACAGGTGAGCGCACTACTGGATACAATCCTTCCTGCCTCTACCATTATTGAAAACGTTTGGAGTGAGTTCCAGAAAGCCTGTGCAAAACCATTTAGGAATTCAGCGGATTAATTTTTTTTGAACGCCCACTTGATCATCTCTTTCCAGGTAATTTTTTTACCATATAGGAGAATTCCTGTTCTATAAATTTTTCCTGCAAACCATACCGTAACGATAAATCCAACAATCAGCATAGCCATGGACAGAGCTAATTGCCAATAAGGAACGGTGCCAGGGATGCCATAGGGAATTCGGACCATCATCACGATGGGAGAAGAAAAAGGAATTATGCTACCCCAAACTGCGATAGGTCCTGTTGGATTAGTGGAAGCTGCAGTCATCATTGCAAAAGAAATGATCACCAGCATCGTGATGGGAAAGCTGAGTGATTGTGCCTCGCGCATGTCTTCGTTCACTGCACTTCCAATGGCGCCATAAAGTGATGCATAAAAAAAGAAACCACCCAAAAAATAAAAAACAAAAAAGAAAATAATCATGGGCATATTTACACTGGTGAATATTTTTTGAACATATCCCACCATTTCAGCCGTGGCTCCCATGGAAGCACCATTTTCTTTTCCGAAATTATAAGCTAAGAAAATAAACGCAATCCAAATTCCAAATTGCGTTAGTGCTACAGCTCCTACACCCACAATTTTACCCAGCATCATTTGAAAAGGACGAACCGAAGAAACTAATACTTCGGCAATGCGATTGGTTTTTTCTTCCATCACTCCCATCATCACCTGTGAACCATATATTAACAAGATGAAATAAATAAGAAAACCAGCTACATATCCAATGCTGTCAGCAAATTGACTATCTACTTGTTCATCATTGACATTGCGGGATTGTAAGCCAATATGACTTTGTGCGAGGATAGCTTGTTTGCCTTCGTCAATCTGTAAACTATCATTGAGCACCCTTTGCCAAATTCTATTCAGTTTAGATTCCACTGCTGCAGTGGAAGCTCTCCCATATGATTTGAACGTATTTAATGAGAGAGAATCTAATCCTTTTTGCCATTGTAGAGTTGGGATAATTACATAGCCATCAAATCCCTCTTCTTCACTTGGGTTTTTTGCTGGACTGTTTAGTGTAACCAGCGAAAGTGA
>DDPN01000041.1:21227-23689 GCA_002342205.1 Chitinophagaceae bacterium UBA2467
ATTTTTAGAACTTCTTTTGATGATTCAGAGATGGCACCTACACCAAATATCAGTCCTACGTAAAGCAATGGGAATAATAAGGTGGATAGTACGAAAGTTCTTTTTCTTACTCGAGTCAGATATTCTCTCTGTATAATGATCCAGGTCTTTTTCATGGGTAGCGATATTAATGTTCAAAAGTTCTAGTAGCAGGACTGTCCTCTACTAGTCGTATGAAAATTTCATTTAAAGAAGGCAGTTTTTCTAAAAAAGAATGAATGATCACCCCTTCATTAATCAGGTACTGTAATAATGCATTATTAGAGAGTCCTTCTTTTCGTTGAATGGTGATTGCATGCTCTGCTTCTCTCAATACAGTAAAGGGCGCAGTGGCACGATCTATTTTTAGAAGTCCTTCTCCTTCTATTTGAAAAACATTCTGTTTGTATTGTTGACGCGTTTCTTGAACAGTACCATCTAATATCTTTTTCCCCTTGTTTACTAAGGCGATATGATTACAAATTTCTTCTACCTGTTCCATTCGATGTGTACTAAAGATGATCGTAGAGCCTTGTTTAGCTAGTCTGAAAATTTCATCTTTAATCAAATTGCTGTTTACAGGATCCAATCCGCTAAAAGGTTCGTCAAGAATAATTAAACTAGGATCATGTAAAACGGTGGTTACAAACTGTAGTTTTTGTCCCATTCCTTTGGAGAGGTCCTCCACCTTTTTATCCCACCAACTTTCCATCCCAAATCGTCCAAACCAATTTTCAATTTTTCGTTTTGCCTCTGATTTGGATAGGCCTTTTAACTGGGCAAGATAAAGGGCCTGTTCGCCCACTTTCATTTTCTTATATAATCCTCTTTCCTCTGGCATGTAACCTATGCGGCCTACATCCTTTATGGGATCAAATTTTTTTCCTTCAAAATAAATCTCGCCTTGATCGGGATAAAAGATACCTGTGATCATTCGAATCAAGGTTGTTTTACCTGCTCCATTGGGACCAAGTAATCCAAAGATTTGACCTTGTTCAATTTCAAGACTGATATCGTCTACTGCTTTTTGAGATTCAAAATACTTTTGCAAGTGACGAAGAGAAAGATGGGCTGCCATGTTATATAGTTACTTCCAAATATACTCAGGAAGTATTGAACTAGTTCTTTCCTTACAGGGGTGGTTTTAAAAAGTGTAGAATGGTTAATCAAGCTAGTTGATTGATGATTGCTTCTGCGACTTTTTCACCATCCATTGCAGCGCTTACAATTCCGCCTGCATAACCGGCTCCTTCGCCACAGGGGAATAAAGAGGGAAGTTGAGGATGCGATAGTAACTGCGTATCACGCGGAATACGAACCGGAGAAGAGGTTCTGGATTCTGTTGCAACAACTACGGCTTCATTCGTAAAGTAGTTTTTCATCTTTTTCCCTACTTGCCGAAATCCAATTTGTAAACGTTCATAAATAAATGAAGGGAGTACCTCTTGTAAATTAACCGATACAATACCGGGTAAATAGGAACAAGCGGGTAGAGTAGACGAACTTCTTTTTTCGCAAAAATCTACTAATCGTTGCGCTGGCGCCTGCAGGCTACCTCCCCCCGCTTGAAAAGCTAATTGCTCAACGGATTGTTGAAAACGCATGAGCGACAGTGCATCTTTTCCAAATCTTTTGTGGAGATCATTCAATTCTACGGAAACAACAATACCGCTATTGGCATATGGATTATTTCGCTTAGATGGACTCCAGCCATTCACCACTAATTCGCCGGGTGAGGTGGCAGCTGGCGCAATAATTCCGCCCGGACACATGCAAAAAGAGAAAACCCCCTTTTCATTCACCTGTTCCACCCAACTGTAAGCTGCAGGAGGTAAATGAGGGTTTCTGGTTATGCAATGGTATTGCACCTGGTCAATTATCGATTGTGGATGTTCAATTCGAACACCTAATGCAAAAGGCTTTGCTTCAATTTTTATTTTTTTTGTATGCAGCAGCTCAAAAATATCACGGGCAGAATGACCGGTGGCCAAAATAAAGGCATGGGCAGAAAATTGCTGTCCTGTTTTAGTTCGAACAGCTGTTAGTGAGTTGTGCTCAATAATCAAATCACAAACACATTGCTCAAAATGGATCTCTCCACCGGATGCAATGATTTGTTCCCGCATGGCAGTAATGATGTGCGGTAACTTATTTGTCCCAATGTGGGGGTGTGCTTCGTATAAAATTCTTTCATCTGCACCAAAGTGTACAAAGAGTTGTAAAATCCGCTCCAGGTTTCCTCTTTTGCCACTACGGGTATATAGTTTTCCGTCGCTGTACGTGCCTGCACCACCTTCTCCAAAACAGTAATTGCTCTCTGGATTAACCAAGCCAGATCGATTAAGAAGCGCGAGATCTCTTCTTCGGGCTCTTACATCTTTCCCCCTTTCCAATATTACTGGCTTCACGCCAGCCTCCAGCAGCTTCAATGCAGCAAAAAGTCC
>DDPN01000041.1:23722-25999 GCA_002342205.1 Chitinophagaceae bacterium UBA2467
CAAATGAGGCAAGGGGTCTGCTTTGTGGAGCTTCTCCGATGAAAGCCTGAACAGTCAAATTGATCCAGGGCGACTTACTTCTTGCGTCAATCGACTGCTTACTAATATAATAGCCATTTATTTGCTGCGGAGATACCCCTTTAGCACTGGCAATTGCCTGTTTAACATGTGAAGCACTAAAGGCTTCTTGAGGGGTCAGACGAAGCTGGATTTGTTGAGGCATCGGTCAGGGATTTATCCTGAAACAAGAACACAAAGATGGCACTTTTTTCCAAGGGGTAGAAAAGGATATTTCCAAATTTTTTGACCAGAAAATTTCAAAAAGAAAAAAAAACTGACTTTCTTTAAAAACAGTGCCAGAAATTTTTTTTGTTTGATGTGGATTAATGATATTCGTTCCCCTGCGCAAGTTTTTTTATTGACAATTGTGGAAAAGCTGGCCGACCTGCGTAGGAAATGTGAATAACTACTGTTAACTCGACATAAACCTGCTTGAAGAACGATGGATAAGAACGCGGAAAAAGTTTGGGGAAATTGCTTAAAGATCATCAAGGATATTGTAGAATGGCAGCATTTTAAAACCTGGTTTGAGCCGATACAACCCGTCTCACTAAAACAAAATGTATTAGTAATCCAGGTGCCAAGTCAGTTCTTTTTCGAATACCTCGAAGAGCATTACGTTAATTTATTGGCCAAGACACTTAAGCGTGAATTGGGGAAGGAAGCCAGATTGGAATATCGAATCATGGTAGATAGCGGCAGCAGTCGCACTAAGCCTATGACAGTGGACGTAAGTGGTCAGGGATTCAAATCTTTTTCTAATAATGAAATGGATTTTCCGCTGATTATTAATAATCCTGTCAAGAATCCATTTGTCATTCCTGGCCTGAAAAAGATGCAGATCGATCCGCAGTTAAATCCGATCTACACATTTGATTCCTTTATAGAAGGTGATTGTAATCGTGTAGCACGTAGGGCGGGTAAAACGGTAGCCGAAAAGCCAGGAGCTAATTCGTTTAATCCTCTGGTTATCTATGGAGGAACTGGATTAGGTAAAACCCATTTGGCGCAAGCTATCGGAAATGAAGTAAAAAGATTACATCCTAATAAGGTTGTTTTATATGTGAGTTCAGAAAAGTTCATTAATCAATTCATGGACCACAGTCGAAACAACGCCATCAACGATTTTATTCATTTTTACCAGTTGATTGATGTGCTGATTTTAGATGACGTTCAGTTTTTTGCTAAGGCAGAGCGTTCTCAAGATGCATTTTTTGCAATCTTCAATCACTTACATCAATCACAGAAGCAATTGGTCCTAACATCTGATAAATCTCCAAAAGATTTAGAGGGTGTGCAAGATCGTTTGCTCAGCCGTTTCCGTTGGGGGTTAAGTGCGGACTTGCAAGTACCCGATTACGAAACGCGTATTGAGATTTTAGAGAAGAAGATGCGTAACGATGGATTGGAAATGCCCAAGGAGGTTGTGAAATACATCGCTTACAATATCAATAACAATGTTCGTGAGTTGGAAGGTGCTTTAATTTCCTTGTTGGCACAATCCTCATTGAATAGAAAAGAGATTGATCTGGAATTAGCAAAGAAAGTGCTCCGCAATTTTGTTAAGTCATCCAGTAAAGAGATTACAATCGATACCATTCAAAAAATGGTTTGCGAGTATTTTGACGTATCCTACGACAAACTGTTGCAAAAAACACGTAAGCGTGAAATTGTACAAGCTCGTCAAATCACCATGTATCTAGCCAAGGCGTTTACCAAGAATTCTCTCAAGACGATTGGTGAACATTTTGGTGGCCGGGATCATACTACGGTGATCCATTCGTGCCAAACGGTAAAAGATCTGATGGACACTGATGGAATTTTCCGCGAGAACGTGCTGGAACTTCAACAGAAAGTCCAGTTGGCAGCCATGTAATTTCTCTTTAATTTTGTCCCCCCGCTACGGTAGGAAAACAATAGGAGAGGTGCCTGAGTGGCCGAAAGGGCCGGTTTGCTAAACCGTTGTACGGACTTAAATCTGTACCGAGGGTTCGAATCCCTCCCTCTCCGCAAAAAAATCAAATGCCCCTTTATGGGGCATTTTTTATTAAGCGAGCGTGGAATGCTTGCATTCCAAAGTGAGCATAATAAAAAATGCAACAGGGCGAAGCCCTGCATTTGATTTTTTTGATGGAGACCACACGATGTCTGAGCGAAGCGAAGACAATCCCTCCTTTACTTTGCTTTTTTAATTTCCTTCATCAAATCTTCCAGATA
>DDPN01000097.1:0-9560 GCA_002342205.1 Chitinophagaceae bacterium UBA2467
TTACACTTTCGCTCTCGGCTTGATGAAGTTTATCTGGGAGCAGAATTTTACCCATTTCGCTTGATCCCTTCAAAACGAGCTACCATTTTTGATTTGATTCAGCCCTATGCATTCGCAGGCGTTGGACTGTTTCATTTTAATCCACAAGCAAAAGATATTGATGGTGCCTGGATTGACTTGCACCCGCTTCGTCTAGAAGGTCAGGGATTCGCAGAGTACCCAACTAGTAAGCCTACCAAATTGATTCAGCAAAATTTATTAAGTGGAATTGGCATTCGCTATTATATCAACGAGTACATATACATTGGCACTGAAATCATCTATAGAAAGGTATTCACTGATCAGATTGATAATGTGAGCGCTGATTTTTATGTTGACCCCAACCTCTTTGACAACTATCTATCTGCAGCGGACGCCATTCGTGCCAAAAGACTCTATTATCAGGGACTTTATAATTTAGGAGCAGTTACGCCTGCCAACTCTGGCTTACCTCGCGGAAATCCGAGTAATAACGATGCGTATTTTGGACAATCCTTACAAATAGGATTTAAGATTTATCCCAAGAGAGAAAACAGGCTGAAGTGTCCTGTAGCTTATTAATTTTAGATACTCACGTTAAAATCTCGAAGGGCATCATTTAGACTAGTCTTAAGGTCTGTACTTGCCTTTCTTTTTCCAATGATCAGCGCACAACTAACGCCATATTCACCCGCTTCAAACTTTTTTGAATACGTGCCAGGAATTACAACACTACGCGCAGGTACTCTTCCTTTCATTTCAACAGGTGTACTCCCAGTCACATCTATAATTTTAGTAGACTGCGTCAACACCACATTAGCCCCTAGCACCGCTTCACGTTCTACAATTACACCTTCTACTACAATACAACGGCTTCCAATAAAACAACCGTCTTCAACAATCACAGGTGATGCTTGTAAAGGCTCTAATACGCCACCAATTCCAACACCCCCACTCAAATGGACGCCTTTTCCAATTTGTGCGCAACTTCCCACAGTAGCCCAGGTGTCAACCATTGTTCCTTCATCAACATAAGCGCCAATATTTACATAGGAAGGCATCAAAACAACCTGCGGGGCCAGATACGCACCATAGCGTGCTATAGCATGAGGAACAGCGCGCACTCCTAATTCTTTATAGTTCTTTTTAAGAAGCATTTTATCATAAAACTCGAATGGAGCTACATCCCAGGTCTGCATAGGCTGAATGGAAAAGTAGAGCAAAATCGCTTGTTTTACCCACTCATTAACGACCCACTTTCCATCTACAGGTGTAGCTACCCTGATTCTACCCTTGTCCACTTCTTCAATCACAGCTCGAATGGCATCTTGCGTATTGGCCTGTTTAACTAAGTCCCGGTTTGACCAAGCCTCCTGAATTACTTTTTGCAAATTTTCCATAGGCGCGAAAATAATACATCCATCCGATGCAGCTCGGCCCAAGGCACACTTATCTTTGAAAAATGCGGATCGCATTTGACGCCAAAAGAGCTTTTCACAATGGAACAGGGTTAGGACACTACAGTCGCACCCTCATCCAATCCTTGGCATCATTTTACCCATCGAATGACTATCTGCTACTGAACCCCACTCCTTCCAACACATTCAAACTAGAAGGCGCTAACTTAACAGAGATACGTCCGTCAAGCTGGCTTACTAAAATATTTTCAAGCCANNAGGATGTCTAGCAGATTTAAAAAAACATAACGTAGCGCTCTATCATGGACTCAGTCATGAAATTCCTTATGGAATTCATAAAAAAGGAATTCCTTCTGTGGTAACCATGCACGATTTGATTTTTGAACGCTATCCCAATCAGTATAAATGGGTCGACAGAAAAATTTATCGCAATAAATTTAAATACGCTTGTGAGCATTCGGATCAAATTATTGCCATCAGCCAGCAAACAAAAGAGGATTTGATCAATATTTACAGCACACCAGCAGAAAAAATTACGGTTTGTTACCAGAGCTGTAATCCAGCATTTCTGCAAAAAGTAGATGCAGCTGAAAAAGAAAGAATCCGTGTAAAGTATAACCTCCCACCCTCATTTTATTTGTCGGTGGGTTCTATCATTGAACGTAAAAATCTGCTGGCCATTTGCGAAGCACTTCTACATCTTAATAAGGATGAAAGACTGCCCCTGGTGATTATCGGCAATGGTGACGGCTATAAAAAAAAGGTAGAGACATTTATTGCAAAAAATAATTTAGAACAATCGGTACTATTTTTATCAGACAATACATCAATCAATACGGATCGCGGGTTTACCACGGCTACAGACTTTCCTGCTATTTATCAGTTAGCCACTGCACTGATTTATCCGTCTACATTTGAAGGATTCGGCATCCCTGTTTTAGAAGGAATCAGCAGCGGCATCCCAGTGATTACTTCAAACGTATCCTGCTTGCCTGAGGCCGGTGGGCCCGGTGCATTTTATGTAGACCCTTATCAACCTGAACAAATTGCAAAGCAGCTACAATTCATTCTACATCACCCAGAAGAGGTAAAAAATAAAATTGAATTAGGCATCCAACATGCTAATTTATTTACAATAGAAAAAACAGCAGCTGCTGTGATGAATGTGTACAACCAATTAATTGGTTAATCATTGATAAATAGATGGAAGTTTTTGAAAATGATATTCGACATTGCGTAGACGTGCTCCGACAAGGCGGGCTCATCCTTTACCCTACTGATACGATTTGGGGTATTGGTTGTGATGCTACGAACGAACAAGCTGTTGAGAAAGTTTATCAACTAAAAAAAAGGTGCGAGCAAAAATCGATGATTGTGCTAGTTACCGAAGAAAGAGACATTTTACAATATGTAGCAGCACCAGACATGCAGCTATTTGACTATTTAGATACTTGTCAAAAACCAACCACTGTCATCTATGAGAACGCTATTGGGCTGGCAACTAACTTAGTGAACCAAGACGGCACCATTGCCATCAGAATTTGTAAGGATGACTTTTGTAGGCATTTGATTAAACGATTTCAAAAACCAATCGTTTCTACCTCTGCTAATTTATCCGGAGATTTAGCACCTGCCACCTTTCGTCAAATCAATCACACCATTATCAATGGAGTAGATTACGTAGTACAGTGGCGACAAAAAGAAACAACCGAAAACAGTCCCTCAGCACTAATAAAGTGGAACAACGGAAAAGCAGAAGTAATACGTAATTAAGAAAGAGCAATCTCTAACACTTGTGCCATCGTTTTTACATAATGAAAACGAACTCCTTTTATAAAGGAAGGATCTATTTCCAATACATCTTTCTCATTTTGAGCACAAAGTATAATGTCTTTCAAACCTGCACGCTTTGCTGCCAATACTTTCTCCTGAATTCCACCAACTGGCAAGACTTGACCTCTCAATGTGATTTCCCCTGTCATTGCCAAGTATGGCTTCACTTTTTTACCCGTTAAAGCTGAAGCGATTGCTGTCATCATCGTAATACCCGCACTGGGTCCATCCTTGGGTACAGCACCTTCAGGCACGTGAATATGTATGCTTGTTTTGGTAAATAACGCAGGATCAATCTTGTACTTTTTTGCATTACTCTGCAAGTAAGTCAGTGCAGTTGAAGCACTTTCCTTCATTACATTTCCCAAATTCCCAGTTAGCTTTAACTCCCCTTTTCCTTCGCAGGTAGTGGCTTCTATAAATAAGATGTCTCCACCTACATAGGTCCAGGCCAATCCTACTGCAACACCCGGGATTGAAGCGGTTTTGTACTGATCATTACTGTAACGAGGTTTTCCTAAAATTTTCTCCAAGAGTGCAGGTGCAATAGAGGGCTTAATCTTTTCTTTCATCACCAATTCCTTCGCTTCGTAGCGCATGATAGATGCCAACTGCCTATCTAATTCACGAACCCCGCTCTCTCTTGTATAATCTTGAATAATTTTCTCTACCAATTTATCAGTAAAACGAAGAGGAGTACTTTTTAAGCCATGCAACTCTTTTTGTTTTGGAAGCAAATGACGCTTAGCAATTTCGACTTTTTCCTCTACTGCATAGCCACTCAGCTCAATAATTTCAAGACGATCACGCAATGCAGGCTGGATGCTTTGTAAACTATTTGCCGTTGCAATAAATAAAACCTTACTCAAATCATATTCCAACTCAAGATAGTTGTCATAAAATGTACTATTCTGTTCCGGATCTAGCACTTCTAAAAGTGCAGAGGAAGGATCTCCTCTAAAATCATTGCCGATCTTATCAATTTCATCTAAGATCATTACAGGGTTAGAGGATTGAACTTTACGAATAGATTGTAAGATTCGTCCTGGCATGGCTCCAATATAGGTTTTACGATGCCCACGAATTTCACTTTCATCATGCATGCCACCTAAACTAAGGCGAGCGTATTTTCGTCCTAATGCGGTAGCAATACTTTTTCCCAATGAAGTTTTACCAACACCGGGAGGACCCACAAAGCAAAGGATAGGACTCTTTAAATCACCTTTCAACTTCAGTACGGCCAAGTATTCTAGGATCCTTTCTTTAATGCGCTTCATCCCATAGTGCTCTTTATCGAGCGTCAAACGCGCTTTTTTCAAATCATAATGATCTTCGGTATAAGATTCCCAAGGAAGATCCAGCATCAGATCCAAGTGGTTATAGACAACAGAATAGTCGGGTGTACTTGGATGCATTCTTTCCAACTTTTCAATTCCCTTTTGAAAAGCAGCTCGNNCAGCCTCTGGCCATTTTTTTTGCTCAGCCTTTTTCTGCATCTCTCGAACTTCCTGTGCATTGGTATCACCACCTAATTCTTCTTTGATACTTTTTAATTGCTGCTGTAAAAAATACTCTCGCTGTTGTTTATCTAACTCCGTACGTGTTTTGGCAGTGACTTTATTACGTAGTTCTGCAAATTGTAATTCGCGTTGCAAAAGCTGCATCAACAAATCAGCACGCTGGCGTATCTGATCTGTTTCCAACAATTTTTGTTTCTCTTTGATCTCAGTATTGAGATTACTAGAAACGAAATGAATCAGAAAAGAGGGGTTCTCGATGTTACGTAGAATAATCCCCGCTTCTGTTGGAATATTAGGGGAGAGCTGGATAATTTGAGAAGCTAGCTCTTTTATGTTTGCAACGTAGGCATTAAAATCTTCATCCGTAGGAGCAGGCTCTTCAACTAAGGTGGTGATAGCTGCTTTGAAATAAGGATCTTCTTCTGTGATAGAATCAATTCTAAAGCGAACCTTTCCTTGGATAATAATAGTGGTGCCTCCATCTGGCATCTTAATCAGCTTCACAATTTTAGCAACAGTACCTACTTGTTCTAAATCGTTCACACCCGGATCTTCTACGTTGCTATCTTTTTGTGCCACCACCCCAATTAACTTATCCGCCTTATAGGCATCCTGTACTGCTTTGATGCTTTTATCTCTACCAACAGTGATGGGAATTACGACGCCTGGAAATAGAACAGTATTACGAAGTGGTAAAAGAGCAATAGTGGCAGGAACTACTATTTCCTGACCATCCTCCTGATTTCCTTCATTTAGCGGAATAATTGGTAAGAAGTCCATCTCTTCCTCAGGTCCCAATATGAAATTATTTACGTGCATGCTTTTAATTTGGTCATTCTGTCACACTCTTGCTAAAATAGCAATAAAAATGGGGCAGAATGTTGAATAACAATGTTTCAACAATCATGCCCCTAGGGCCAGAACTGACAAAATGGATATAAATTAGAAGAAAGTAAGGCCAACTGACAGCTGAAATCCTTGATTTTTCCACTTGCTGTCATTTGTGATATCATTGATATTACTAAGGCCTACAAAATATCTTCCATTAATTCGGAAAGCGCCTGCTTTGATTTGTACACCTCCCAATAAAGACAAATCGCCGTTGCGAAATGCATTACCCGTATTCTGTAGAATTGAATTGTTTTTATCAATGAGCACCCCGTACTGAGGTCCGGCTTGTAAACTAATAAATCCACCGCCCATCCGATAATTCAAAAGAATTGGAATTGACAAGTAATCAAGCTTTACGCTAGTCATTCCATTAAAAATATTTCCAACAAGATTATTATAGTTTGTATCAAGACGTGTGTTGTATTGGTTGATCAGAAGCTCTGGCTGTACGTATAGTTTTTTGGAGAGCTTGATTTCTGCAAAACCGCCCAACATATAGCCAGACTTAAATTCATCTTTAAAGGATTTGCCATCCACTTTAGTGACATTGGCTCCCGCCTTTACTCCTACATGAAACTGTCCGTTGGATTGCAATGAAATCAGCAATGCTGATAGAACAAATAACATAGATACTCGCATAGCAAATGGGTTATGGTTAAGACAAATATACCTGCCTTAAATGCTGCATCAAGCTGCATTATTATCCACCGGGTGTTAATCTTTTGAAAATAACTCGATTGCTGTGATCTCAGGCAGTATTCCTACCCTACCAGGATATCCAATAAAGCCAAATCCACGGTTTACATATAACTTCTGATTTAGCTGCTCATAAAGACCAGCCCATTCGGCATAAACATATTGAACGGGACTCCATCGTACTCCGGGTAATTCGACTCCAAATTGCATTCCATGTGTATGACCTGATAAGGTGAGCGCAATGGTGGGATAATTAGATAATACTTGCGCGCGCCAATGGGAAGGGTCGTGACTCATTAAGATTGAAAAAGGAATCTGCTCCGCACCTTTAAATGCCTTACTTAAGTCGCCATACTTTGGAAATCTGCTTTTCGCACTCCAATTCTCAATCCCAATAATGGCAATTTGATCTTGATCACGCTGTAACACGACATGCTCATTCATCAGCAATCGCCAACCCATTTTTTTATGCACCTGCATAAGCTGCTGAAAGTTGGATTTTTTTGCTTCAACAGAATCCCATTGCACATAATCTGCGTAATCATGATTTCCTGTAATAGAAAACACTCCCAACGGAGCATTCAATTGAGAAAATAATTCCCAGTAATCATCCATTTCAGAAGCCAGATTATTGACAAGATCACCTGTAAATAAAATCAAATCAGGCTTTTGCTCCATAATTAATCGGATCCCTCGTTGAACTGCTTCTTTATCAGAAAAACTTCCTGCATGAATATCAGAAAGGTGAATAATTTTTAACCCATTAAATACCGCGGGCAAATTTGGAAAATAGAGACGCTGTGATCGAAGCTGGTAACGATACTTATTGTTCATCCCATAGGTCAATGCTCCAAACAACCCAGACCCTGCTAATAAACCAGCCCAGCTTAGAAAAACAGAGCGAGACATTAGGTCTCCTCCTGCAACGATAGAAGTAGTACGAGTGAAAAATTTTACACCAACCCACTGCACAACCCTTCTTAGATCATCCGTCAAAAAGAAAAGTGACGCGATAATTTTTGAGAAGAAAAGACCGGCAATAATTGCAAATATGGTTGAACGGGCATAATGAGGACCCGGCTTAGAAAAAAAAAGGGGTAAAAAAAGTAGAAATGCAACGCTCAAAATAGAGACACTCCAGTAAATAGAGTGAATAATAGTACGATTTCTGTCAGGTAAACTAACAGTTAGGATACGAACAGCCTGAAAAACGTACCAATCAAGCAGGAGGACAAATCCAAGAAAAATCCACCAAAAGGGAGTATTACGCATGCGGGGGGCAAAATTAATGGGCAAAACTTATTTTTGCGGTCTTACCCGGAACATTCATCTTTATAGTTAACAAAATCAATCCAGAGAAGTTCATCAATCATGGCTAGAATAATTGGCGTAGCGAATCAAAAAGGAGGGGTTGGAAAAACGACCACAGCTATCAACCTTGCTGCAAGTTTTGCAGTACTGGAGTATAAAACTTTATTAGTAGATGCAGATCCGCAAGCCAACAGCACCACGGGAGTAGGATTTGATTTGCATAATATCACAAAAAGCCTTTACGACTGCATGGTTAACCAAGCGAGAGCAAAGGATGTGATTCTAAAGACTGAAATTCCAAATCTTGACTTGATCCCTTCGCATATTGATTTGGTTGGAGCTGAGATCGAAATGATCAATCATCCAAATCGTGAAACTGTTTTAAAATCGCTGTTGCAAGAAGTACGTAACGAATATGATTTCATTATCATTGACTGTTCACCTTCATTGGGATTGATCACTGTCAATGCGCTCACTGCAGCAGATTCTGTAGCCATTCCTGTCCAATCTGAGTTCTTTGCATTGGAGGGACTAGGCAAGTTGCTCAATACTATCAAAATAGTTCAAAGCCGCCTCAACACTTCATTAGTAATTGAAGGTATTTTAATGACCATGTACGATGGTCGACTTCGCTTATGCAATCAAGTAGTGAGTGAAGTACGTCGTCATTTTGAGGACATGGTTTTCTCTACCATTGTTCACCGAAACGCACGACTTGCAGAAGCCCCAAGCACCGGAAAACCAGTTATTCTCTATGATGCGAACAGCAAGGGAGCAGCAAATTATCTGAATCTTGCCAAGGAAATTCTGCAAAAGAATAATATGACAAGAATGAAAAATGAGGAAAAGATTCTCCAACCCTAACGCATGAGTACGCAAAAATCAAATAAAGATCAATTAGGCAAGGGCATTCGCTCGTTGCTGCAGAGTATTGATACTGATTTAAAAACTACCAGCGGACAATTAAAGCCCTCTGTAGTTGAAAATGTTACATCCAGCTCCAGGATTGCAGTAGAAGAGATTGAACCCAATCCGAAACAACCGCGTCACGATTTTGATGAAAACGCATTAAAAGAGCTAGCTACTTCTATCAAATTACACGACATCATACAGCCCATCACTGTCTCAAAATTAACCTCAGGTAAATACCGGTTGATTTCTGGAGAAAGAAGATGGAGAGCAGCCAAGATGGCGGGTCTAAAAGACATTCCTGCCTTTGTACGTCAGGCCAATGACCAGCAATTACTCGAACTGGCCTTATTGGAAAACTTACAACGTGAAGACCTTAATGCCATGGAAGTTGCATTGAGTTATAAGCGTATGATGAATGAACTGGAGTATACACAGGAGCAGGTAGCAGACCGAATGGGAAAAGATAGAAGTACAGTTGCCAATATCATTCGCTTGCTTCGTCTCCCACCCGATATCCAATTATCCGTTAGGCGTGGAGAACTTTCGATGGGACATGCCCGTGCCTTGATTGCACTAGACGTAGTGGACGCACAATTGGTGGCTTTCAAAGAAATATTGGCTAAAGGATTGTCTGTTCGCCAAACAGAAGCATTAGTACAGCAACTGAAAAAGAGTCTACCCGCTGTTAAAAAAACTACAAATTCCACCTCCTCATCTCCCTACAAAAGAATTGAAGATAAATTAGCTTCACATTTTAGCACACGAGTCAAGATAAAGACAAATAAAGATGGAAGTGGTCAGCTGGTTATTGAATATTACACTCAAGAAGAGTTCAATAAAATTCTTAAACTATTGAACGCGCCCCTGGACTAATGAAACTTTTTTTGCAAGGCGGAGTCATTTTAATTTCAATTGTACTGCTGGCCTATCCAGGGTATTCACAGCGTAAAGACAGCACCGC
>DDPN01000097.1:9572-16364 GCA_002342205.1 Chitinophagaceae bacterium UBA2467
CTTGGTCAGATCTACAATAAAAAATACTGGAAACTCCCCATTGTTTACGGAGCACTAGGCGCAAGCGGAGCAATTTTTTTTTACAATCTGACAAATTACCAAGATACACGGTTTGCCTATCGAGTTAAATACAATATGAGAGTAAATGGAACAGACTCTTTACTTTTTAATTCAATCAAATCGAATTTGAAGCCCTTACCCGAAGAAAGCTTGCGCTATTATAGAAATCAGTTTAGACGTGATATCGACTACTCTGCTTTGTTTTTTTTATTGCTCTGGGGGCTGAATGTAATGGATGCAGCAGTAGATGCCCATTTAAAAACATTTGATGTAGGCCCAGATCTGAGCTTACAATTGAAAGCCGGCTATAGTGAAATGGCTAATACGAATGGCCTAAGTGTCAAATTAAGAATTGGAAAATAAATAAATGACTTTCGAATGATGAATATCGCATTGATCGGAACGGGCAAAATGGGAAGAGCCATTCAGGAAATTGCACAACAGCGTGGTCACCGAATTACATTAGCAATTGACAGCTCCACACAACATTTGTTAACCAGCGATTCACTAAAAGCAACAGATGTTGCCATTGAGTTTACTAGTCCACATAGCGCATTTCAAAATGTAACCCGTTGCCTCGAAGCAGGAATCCCAACAGTATGTGGTAGCACGGGCTGGACCTCTTCGTTAGAAACAGCCACATCACTATGTCGTCAATTGAACGGTTCCTTTATTTATGCTAGTAATTTCAGTATTGGAGTCAATTTATTTTTTGAACTCAATAAAAAATTGGCTTCTTTGATGGCCGCACAACCCAATTACGAAGTGATACTGGAGGAAATTCATCACACACAGAAAAAAGATGCTCCTAGCGGCACAGCAATTACACTCGCAGAACAAATTTTAGAACTCCTTGATAGAAAAAAACAATGGGTGAATGACATTAGTGATAACCCGGAAGATCTTGAAATTATCAGTCAGCGGATTGACCCCACCCCTGGTACACACAGTATCAAATACTCATCAGTTATTGATGATATCGAGATCATTCATACTGCACATAATCGAACAGGATTTGCAGCCGGTGCGGTTAGAGCAGCGGAGTACATTGTAGATAAAAAGGGAGTCTTTACAATGAAAGACGTGTTAGGACTTTAATTCATCACTGACATCCTAACACCTGACACAAGGTTTGTTCCAGCGCCGGACCTCGAAGGTTTTTTGCAATAATTTTTCCTGTAGGATCCACTAAAAAATTAAAGGGAATTCCTGTCACTTTATAAAGACGGGCTGCTTCATTACTCCAAAACTTTAGATCACTGACATGCGTCCAGGTTAAACCATCTTTACGAATGGCCTCCAGCCACTTGCCGCGTAAATCTTCTCTATCCAATGAAACACCCAATACAGTAAAATTTTTAGCTTTAAACTTGTTATAGTTGTAAACCACATTGGGATTTTCTTGCCGGCAAGGCCCACACCAACTTGCCCAAAAATCAACTAACACATATTTTCCTCGAAAAGAAGACAGTGATATCATTTTACCACTGGTATCGGGCTGTGTAAAGTCAATAGCCAGTGACCCCACTGCTCCTACTTTTGCCTCTTGAATAATCGTATTGATTTGTTGACCCACCGTTCCTTTTTTATTTTCTGCAGTCAACTGTTCAAATCTTTTTTCCAGTAAAAGTGGATCACTGGTAAAACCATAGGTGGCTGCTAAAACAAATGGCGTAACGGGAGAGCCAGGTGCACGAGCCACCAGTGCATCAATTTGTTCTTGCATGCGAGTATTAGCCTCTGTATAGATTTGTACTAAGCTATCTCTTGCAGGACCCGCAGGGGCTTCATTGATTGCATTGGCCTGCGCATTACGGAGTTGCACATAAGGCAAAAATCGGGTAACAAATTCTTTGAATGTTGTATGTGAGGGGCTTCCGGTAAGTACCCACTCCAGAGGGTTTCCCTTTTGTCCTTCCAATTTCATCGATGCATTTTCCAAAAACAACTCAGCCGGCTGCTGTTGATCACCCACAAATAGAAAGTGAAGCATGGGCTCCGCTAGTTCTCCACGGAGTGTAAATTGATTATTGAAAAGCACAGTAGTAGCAAAGGGCATATTCTCGCCGCTTCTAAACAATCGCACCTGTGCGCTATCCGGAAAACCGGTGAGCAAACCCGTAAGCTCAAATTTTTTTGTGGCTTGCGCATGTGTATCAAAGAAAAAAAGGGTTGCAATAAAACCAAGCACCAATCGACCAAACAAAAAATGTGCGCGCATGAATTAAATTTTATCGAATAAGTTGACGAAACTGAAGAATGGATTTAAAATCTTTCTCGCCAGGAGCAGTTTCAAACTCCAGATTTAAATCTGCCCCAAAAAAATCAAGATGATCAAACTTTCGTAATACGGATGACTGTTGCAGACCAATTCCCCCCGATAAGAAGAAGGGTTTTTCAATTCGAAGAGAAGCCAGCAAATTCCAATCAAAAACGCCACCATAGATGGCATTATTTGAAGCAAAAGGACCTGTGAATAAATAATAATCACAAACAGCATCATATTGCTGTAATTGTTTTTCAAGATTTGAATGATCCTTATCAATGGATAATAGCTTTATAACCTCTACTTCGGTGCTTAGGTCTTCACACAATTCAGGAGACTCCTCACCAATTAATTGAATAGCATCTAGCTTATAGGCATCAATCCAATCCAGTGCATCTGATAAGGATGGATTACGAAGAATTCCTACCTTTTTTAGATCAAAATCTGCTTTGGAGACTTCTTTTGCATTCAAAGAATCACCTGCATACCAGGGTGTATCAGGAATCAAAACCAATCCAGCCATATCAACCTCTAGTCCATCCAATTGCTGGAGTTGTTTAAAGGTTGTTACCCCGCAAACTTTTATGTTCATGACTATGCTTTTGTGACTGCGTCAAAGATCGTCAATTTACTTAACTTAACTCCCTAAAAACCCACTCGAATGAAAAAGCAATTAACTGTCTTTTTTGTTACAACTATCTCTTTCCTAGTAGGACTTTGTTCACTTTCTATTGCACAGTCTGGCTACAAAACACCCCCCAAAGAAATTACAGAGATGCTGCTTGCCAAAAGACCTGCAGCAGTAAGTATCGATAATAAAGGCGAGTGGATGGTCCTGATGCAAACCAATAGTTATGCAGAAATGGAAGAATTGGCTGCACCCGAACTTCGAATTGCGGGGTTGCGTATCAATCCTGCCAATTTTGCGCCAAGTCGAATGAATCTAATTGAACAACTCTACCTAAGAGAAGCACGTACACAAAAAGATATTTCGATAGAAGGACTTCCTAAACCGCTGCATGCAACAGGAGTAACTTGGAGTCCAGATCAGCGTGCATTTGCTTTTTTACAGGTAAACACAACCAGCGTGGATCTTTATCAAGTAAATATTGCTACCAAAAAGGCAATACGCATTAATAAATCACCACTCAACATTGTTCTCAACAGATATCAATGGGTAGATGCAAACACCCTTTTATATTTCACCGCTACGCGCAAACCCACAGAAGCTCCAATTAAAGCTGCTGTACCAGATGGACCAACTATTCAGGAAAATAGTGGCAAGGCCTCTCCTCGCCCAACGTTTCAAGATTTGATCAAGTCTCCTTATGATGAACAACTCTTTGCTTTTTATGCCACTGCGCAATTAGTCAGTAATACGAAAGGCGTGGAAACAAAAATAGCCGGGCCTGCACTTTACAAATCAGCTTCACTTTCTCCCGATAAAAAATATATCCTTACTGAGGTCATGACGCCCCCCTTCTCGTATAGTGTGCCTGCTGGTGGATTTGCCTCTTTGCTTTTTATCATGGATCGCAAAGGAACGACTATAAAAAATTTAGGTACCAACCCCTCTTCCGAAACAGCACCAAGCGGCAATGATAATGTTCAACCGATTGCGAGAGGACATGAGTGGAGAGATGATCAAGCGGCTACCTTAGTTTGGTGCGAACCCCTAGATAGCGGCCTGATAAAAAAACAAATGGACTATCACGATGCGGTTTTTGCATTAAGCGCTCCTTTTAATGGAGAGAAAACACTGCTCTTTAAAACGAAAATGCGTTACAGCAACACCGTATGGGGTAATGAAGGACTTGCGTTGGTATATGAAGGATTACGCTCACGCCAACAATCAGGTATTAATCGTTTTAATCCGATCACAGGAGATTTAGAAAGAATTTTTACTCGTAACACAACGGATGCCTACTCAAATCCTGGCACAGCAGTTACAAAACCCAATGAATTTGGACAACCCGTTTTGTGGACCATCGACAAAGGAAATAAAGTACTTTTCAACAATACAACAGGCAGCTCACCAAAAGGAGATTTACCTTTTTTGCTGTCCTTTCACGTCCACACAAAAAAAGTAGACACGCTATGGAAATGCAGCGAGGGCGTGTTTGAAACGGTTCAAAAAATTATTGATGCAGAAAATGGAGTGTTGATTACACAACGAGAAAGCGAAAAAGATGTTCCCAATTATTTTCAAAAAGATCTTATTCGTCGTACAGCAGACCGTCCATTAACCAATTTCAAGAACCCTTATCCTGCAATGGATGGTGTCACAAAAGAAAAGATTTTTTACAAGCGTGCGGATGGCATCAATTTGACAGGCGAACTCTACTTGCNNAAGAATTATAACAAAGAAAGAGATGGCAAACTACCTGTTTTTATTTGGGCCTATCCGGCAGAATATAATTCTGCAGCTGATGCAGCACAAATTCGAGGAAGCGAACATCGATTTACGTATCTGAATGGCGGGTCTCCTGTATTTTATGTAACACAAGGTTATGCAGTATTAAATAATGCAGAAATGCCCATTGTTGCCAGTAGTGAAAATGGAAAACCAAACGACAACTTCATTGAACAGTTAACAATGAATGCCGAAGCCGCTATTCAAACTTTAAATGAAAGAGGGGTTGGCGATCCAGACAGAGTAGCGGTAGGTGGTCACAGTTACGGCGCATTTATGACGGCCAATTTACTTGCTCATACCAAACTCTTTAAAGCAGGAATTGCACGCAGTGGTGCGTATAACAGAACCTTGACCCCTTTTGGGTTTCAGAATGAAGACAGAACCTACTGGCAAGCACCAGAACTCTACAACCAGATGAGCCCATTTAACTATGCCGATAAAATCAAAGCTCCGCTCTTGCTGATTCATGGGGAGCTGGATAACAACACAGGAACCTTCCCTATCCAAAGTGAGAGAATGTACAATGCAATTAAAGGCCATGGCGGAACGGCTCGTTATGTGAGTCTACCTTACGAATCACATGGGTATACAGGCAAGGAAAATCTACTTCACGTGCTTGCTGAACAGTTTGAATGGATGGAGCGGTTTGTAAAGAATGCTCCTGCACAAAAATCTGAATCTAAAAAAGGGTTTTAGTCATTTAACGTAGATCGTACCATAGCGTAAAAACCGTAATTTTGCAGCTGTTCTACAACCTGTAAAACCAATTTTATGGCCGATCTTTTTGAAAAGTTATTGAAGAACGCAGGCCCCCTGGGTCAACATCGTGAAAGAGCACATGGATACTTTGCCTTCCCAAAATTAGAAGGTGAAATCAGCAGCCGTATGAAGTTCAGAGGCAAGGACATGATTGTCTGGAGTCTAAACAATTATCTGGGCCTTGCTAATCACCCCGAAGTGAGAAAAGCAGATGCAGACGGAGCTCGTGAATATGGACTTGCTTATCCAATGGGTGCCCGTATGATGAGCGGAAACAGTAATCTACACGAAAGATTAGAAGCAGAATTGGCAGCATTTGAAATGAAAGAGGATGCTGTATTACTCAATTTTGGATACCAGGGAATGCTGAGCGTCATTGACGTTCTTTGCGGCCGCCATGATGTGATTGTGTATGATGCCGAAAGTCATGCATGTATTATTGATGGGCTCCGTATGCACCCCGGACATCGCTATGTTTTTAAACATAATGATGTAGAAGATTGCGAAAAACAATTGCAACGAGCTACTGCTCTTGTAGAAAAACAAAAAACAGGAGGCATTCTGGTCATCACCGAAGGCGTATTTGGTATGGCAGGTGACCAAGGAAAACTCAAAGAGATTGCTGCACTTAAAAACAAATACCAGTTCCGTTTACTAGTTGACGACGCACATGGCTTTGGCACATTGGGCAAAACTGGTGCAGGCGCTGGTGAAGAACAGGGTGTACAAGACAAAATTGATATCTACTTTTCCACGTTTGCTAAATCAATGGCAAGTATTGGTGCTTTTGTAGCAGGAGATAAAGTAATCATGGATTATATCCGTTATAATATTCGTTCACAGATTTTCGCTAAGAGCTTACCAATGCCGTTGGTAGTCGGTAACCTAAAGCGATTGGAATTATTACGCGATCATCCAGAATACAAGGACAAGTTGTGGAGTAATGCACTTAAACTACAAAAGGGACTAAAGGACCGCGGATTTGATATTGGCAAAACAGATTCAGTTGTCACCCCAGTTTACATGAAAGGAGGCGTAGAAGAAGCGACTGCCATGGTGATGGACCTTCGTGAAAATTACGGTGTGTTCTGCTCCATTGTTGTTTATCCCGTTATTCCAAAAGGGCATATCATTTACCGTTTGATCCCATCTGCCATCCATAACGATGCCGATATTGAAACAACCTTGAAGGCCTTCTCTGAGACCAAGGTAAAATTGGATGCAGGCGCTTATAAAGTAGAAGCGGTACCTGATATGGCTGAAAAAAAATAAAGAAACGCCACTTATCAAT
>DDPN01000090.1 GCA_002342205.1 Chitinophagaceae bacterium UBA2467
GCAAGCGATTCACGCGCAAACAGGGAATGTATTTTTAGCTTATCGGGATGTGCGTACTATTCATCAACTCGTTGAATCTTGGAAAAAGAATTATTCGCCCGCCTATGATCTGGTCACCAACGATGGTGTAGAACATACCATTTGGGTTGTTGATGATAAAAGTACCATAGATAAGATTACAAGTGCATTTGAAAATGAGGTTCCCTGCACATACATCGCAGACGGACATCACAGAGCCGCATCCGCTGCAAAAGTTGCTGCAGCAATGCCAAAGAGTGAAGCCGCGCAGTATTTTCTTACTACTATTTTTCCTGCAAGTCAATTGGCCATCATGGACTATAATCGTGTGATCAAAGATCTAAATGGTCACACACCTGAATCCTTATTGAAAGAACTACAAAACGATTTTCAGGTAACAGCATCGGCTTCAGCTGTAAAACCTTCTCAATTACACCAGTTTGGAATGTATCTAGATGGCAAGTGGTATAAATTAGAAGCAAAAGAGGGCACCTATACGCAAGATCCTATTGGGATATTAGACATTAGCATTTTTACGGAGCAAATTCTCAAAAAACTATTTGCCATACAAGATCAACGAACAGATAAGCGAATTGATTTTGTTGGAGGCATTCGCGGACTGAAGGAGCTGGAAAAAAGAGTGAACAGTGGAGAAATGAAAGTTGCTTTTAGTTTTTATCCGGTTAGCATAGAACAACTTTTTGATATTGCAGACAGTGGAAATGTTATGCCGCCTAAAAGCACTTGGTTTGAACCAAAATTGCGCGATGGCTTCCTTACTCATCTCATTTAACAAAATCGCTACATGCGTTTTATCTTCTTATTTTTAGTTTGCTTAGCTAGTAGCCCTGTGATACAAGCACAATCCGGGATTGCACAAATCAAACAGAATGCTCGCAATTATAATAATCGGGGAGATCACGCCAATGCCGTTATTGTTCTCAGACAAGGATTACGTGAATTTCCAAAGGCACTAGAATTAGAAAAAGAGTTGGTGCTATCACTCACCCTACAACGTGATTTTGCAGCAGCAAAAGAAATAGCCGTTCCGCTCACCGAACGAACAGATGCAGATATTATCTGCTTTCAACTAGCGGGAAATGTTTACAAGGCATTAGAAGAGGTTAAAGAATGTGATCAACTCTACCGAAAAGGAATCAAAAAATTTCCCAATAGCGGCCCTTTGTATAGTGAGTGGGGTGAATTATTATGGTCCAACAAAGATGGACGGGCTATTGTTTGTTGGGAAGATGGTATTCGCCTTGACCCTTCTTATGCAGGAAATTACTACAATGCCGCGCTCTACTATTCTACAATAAACGAATCGATATGGGCTCTACTTTACGCAGAGATTTACATCAATATGGAAAGCAGAAGTGAACGTGCCCGTAACATGAAAAAAATTCTTTTTGAACAATACCAGAATCTTCTAACAAAAAATAAGATCCCTTCTTTTAAAAAGAATGAAGAGTTTGGAAAATTGGTTTATCAAGTGTTAGACAGCGCATCAGGACCTGCCTTGCGCGGACTTTCGAATGAAAGTTTAACGATGATTCGCACGAGATTTATTTTAGACTGGTTTTCAAAATATGAAAGTAAATACCCCTTCAAACTTTTTGAACACCAGCGCCAACTTTTGCAAAACGGTCTATTCGAGGCCTATGATCAATGGCTGTTTTTAGATGGCATTAACCAGGAAGCATTTTCGAACTGGACACAACAACATGCAGATGAATATGCACGGCTGCGTGAGTTTTTGTTCAACCGAATTTTCAAAATTCCCACCGGACACTATCACAGATATCATTGAGTCAGGAAATTTCCTAAATTGGAGTTCGCTGCAGATTGCAACGAAAACCTACTTAACGATTTGCTATGCATCAAGCCACAAGACTATTTGATTGTCTCTCGATCAACATTAAGGACAACTCGTTAGAAGATATGTTGGCAGCCAAAGAGGGAGGCCACTGGAAAAAATATAGCACACAGCTTGTTAAAGAGACCGTTGACAAATTAAGTGCAGGTCTGTTATCAATTGGGGTTAGCGGTGGAAATATGACTGCAGAAGGAAGAGATAAAGTTGCCCTATTGTCTAAGAATCGTCCAGAATGGATCATGCTCGATTTAGCGGTTCAACAAATTGGCGCTATTCTGACTCCTCTTTATCCAACTATTAATGTAAATGAGTTAGAGTTTGTTCTCAATGATGCACAGGCTAAAGTTGTTTTTGTAAACGATGAGGATTTGTATTTAAAAGTAATCAGCTTAAAAGATCGACTCCCCTACTTACAAAAGATTTACACGTTTGAGCATGTTGCCAATGCAGCACATTGGAAAGAATTACTTGCAGCGTCTACTCCAGCATTACTAGAACAAATCAAACCCATTTCCGATCGAATCACAGGAAGTGATCTTGCAACAATCATCTACACCTCAGGTACAACAGGAACACCAAAAGGAGTGATGTTGTCACACCACAACATCATCACGAATCTTAAAGCCTCTATGCCCTGCTTTCCTCCGGGAGATCACATGAGAGCACTTAGCTTCTTGCCGCTTAATCACATTCTGGAGAGAATGGTTACTTACTTATACTTGTTCAAAGGAACGGCTATTTATTATGCCGAGAGCATGGAGACCATTGGAGATAACTTGAAAGAAGTAAAACCCCACTTGTTTACAACGGTTCCCCGCTTGCTAGAAAAAGTGTATGATAAAATTATGCTCAAAGGGAACGAATTGACCGGCACAAAACGAAAATTGTTTTTTTGGGCACATGAACTAGCAGAGAAATTTGAAATCAATGCTTCACAAAGTCTTATCTATCGACTACAATTAGCCGTTGCGAATAAACTTATTTTCAGCAAATGGAGAGAAGCATTGGGTGGCAATGTAAAAGCAATCATTAGCGGAGGTGCTGCCTGTCAGGTAAGACTGATTCGCATTTTTACTGCTGCACGTATCGTCATTATGGAAGGCTATGGATTAACTGAAACCTCTCCTGTTATTAGTGTTAATCGCTTTCAGGAATCTGGAAGAGAGTTTGGTTCTGTAGGACCCTGCATTGAAGGAGTTGAAGTAAAAATTGCTGAGGATGGCGAGATACTTTGCAAAGGTCCTAATATCATGATGGGCTATTACAAACGTCCGGATCTGACTGCCGATGTGATGCAGGGTGATTGGTTTATGACGGGTGACATTGGAACATTTACCTCGAAAGGATTTTTAAAAATCACCGACCGCAAAAAAGAACTATTTAAAACAAGTGGCGGTAAATATGTTGCGCCTTTACCTATTGAAAGTAAATTGAAAGAATCCCTATTCATCGAACAAGCAATGGTGATTGGTGCAGAAAGAAAATTTGTCAGCGCCCTGCTTGTTCCTTCATTCCCCAATCTCTTAGATTGGTGTCGTCAACAGGGAATAAAAGAAACGGATCCAATTCAACTTTGTAATCATAAAAAAGTAGTAGAGCATTATCAAGAATTGGTAGAAAGCTTTAATAAATTTTTCAATCCCGTTGAACAGGTAAAAAAGTTTGCCTTACTCCCCAGAGACTGGAGCGTAGATACAGGAGAATTAACACCAAAACTTTCATTGAAGCGAAAAGTAATTCTGGAGAAATTCAGAGACGCGATAGAACAATTATACGCGTAAAAGTTACTTGCTTTTACTGGAATCCCGGCGACTCCGCTGCATCATGCGCAAGATGAACTGATCAAAATCTTTTTGCTGCGCCGTATCTAAAATACTTCTGACACGCTGTAGATAAGCGACAGTCAACGTATTGATTGAGTTTTGCAATCGATTAATTTTTTCGTTGCACGCTACTAAAAGAGAATCTGCTTGCTGCGTATTACCCACAGCAGAAAATAGCACAACCCTCATTTTGCGAATTGAATCGTACAAAGGCCTAGTCTCTTTATAATAATTTTCGCGGTAGGTCAAATGTTGTTGACGCTGTGCATCGGACATTTTCAATTCCTTCGCCATTTGAGCAGCAATATCCGGCCGCGTATGTGAGCTGTTTGAATGTGACCGGTTTCTGTCGGCTACCAAAAAAATAACTAGTCCCGTATTTAGTAATAATAGCAAGAGCACACCGAGTGTTACATATTTTGAAGTTGTCTGACTCATACATTTTTATTTGTTACTGGCCCAATTCGCGTACGATTCATTAAAAGGAAACTGATCGTTTGCTGCATATTCATTAGACCAGTGCTGTGATTCTTCTTTATCGGTTACATCAGCCAACGTGGGTGTAGGCGTACGATTGATAACTAATATGGTATTTACCAAAAACAATAGTAGCATTATAACTAATGCCAGCGCGG
>DDPN01000115.1:0-1625 GCA_002342205.1 Chitinophagaceae bacterium UBA2467
GGTACTCCTGCCCAACCCATTACGCCAGCAGTGATGATTAATGGAATGATGTTAGGAATAAGTGAACTGATTAAAATGCGGGCCGAACGAAAAAGGTACAACATGCAAAGACTAATCAGTAAAAAGGCCCAGAAAATACTCTCTTTGAGTCCATTTATAATAAATCGACTTCCTTCCAAAAATGTTACACTGGTCCCTGTCAATTCAATTTCATGTGTTCGCTTTTCTGAAGTATTGAATAGCGAGTCTGCTTTTTGTTGGATACTATCAAGTAACAGCGGTAGACGATAACTTCCAATATCTGCCATATTCACACTGATGCGAGCTTGCTGTTTGTTTTTATCCATGAACGAGCCTACCAGTTTTGAAAGTGAATTCTTTTTGGCAGTGGTGTCTTTGAAACTCAGGTATTGCGCAAGGGCAGGTAAATCATAGCTATTGGGAAGTGCATAGCTGGAAGGATCGCCATCAAAGAAGGCTTGTCGAGCAAATTTTAATCCTTCTACTAAACTAAGTGGTCGCGCAATACCAGGGATGGTTGCTAGATAGTGCGAGAGAGAGTCGATGGCTTCAAGATTTTTTAAATTACGCGTTACACCTTGTTTCTTTTTGGTGTCTACCACAATTTCTAGTGGCATCACACCTTTAAAGTGTTTTTCAAAAAATTTCAAATCGGTGTACACTGTATTAGACTTGGGTAAGTCATCAACAATAAATGCTTCACTTCTCAATTTGAAAAGTCCTGCAATGGAAATAACCATAATAATCGTGGTGATTCCATAGATTAAGGGACGATGGTTAAGTGACCATTTTTCCAATCGAGCTAACCAACGATTTAATTGTGGATTATCTAAGTATTTGGTGTGACGCGTTTTTGGTGGCGGCAGATAACTGAGTACAGCTGGAATAAAAATCAGCGAGATAAAAAAAAGTGCCATGATATTGATCCCGGCAACGAGTCCAAATTCTTTTAAGATCTGACTACTCGTTAATGCGAACACTGCAAATCCAATGGCGGCAGACACATTACAAAACAGGGTTACAATTCCCATTTTGTCGACCATCATCACCAAGGCCTTTCTTTTGTCGCCATATTGATTCCAGGCCACATGAAATTTATTTAGGAAATAGATACAGTTGGGGATGCCAATCACCACTACTAACGGAGGAATCAATGCAGTCAGTAAGCTGATCTTAAAACCAAAAAGTTGAAGGGTACCTACGCTCCAAATTACTCCTATACCCACTACGGCAATAGAAAGGAGCATTGCACTAATGGAGCGAAAGAATAGTAAAAGAATTAATGCTGAAAGTATCACAGAAGCAATGAGAAAAAATCTCATTTCTTCTTGAAGCATAATAGCCACTTTGCTGCGGATATACGGCAAACCACTTTTATGGAGTTTTAGTCCCGTTTTATTTTCAAAACCTCCCGTGATGGCATCAATTTCTTGAATGACTTTCTCTCTCTTTTTAGAGTTAAGTAGGTCTTTGTTGATACGAAGGCCCATGAGGTAGGCATTCGTTTCCGGATTGTATAAGAGTCCTTGATAAAAGGGCAGACTTTCAAAAATTAATTTACTGCTATCCAATTTTTCAGCTGTCAACTGTGTCGTATCAAAAAT
>DDPN01000115.1:1643-3413 GCA_002342205.1 Chitinophagaceae bacterium UBA2467
GACAAAATGTCTTCAACCCCATTCACTTTTTTGAGTTCATCTTGGAGGGAAATATATTGCTTAAACGTAGCTAGTTCAAAAAAGCGATCTGTTTCTACGCCAATTACTAGCAGATTTCCATCTTCTCCAAATTTTTCCCGAAAGGCCTGGTAAGCCTTGTATTTTGGATTATCTAACGGAATAGCTCGGGTGAATTCATAACTTAATTCTACTTTGCTGGCCAGATAGCCCATGCCTGCAGTAATCAGCAGTAAACTTATTAAAAGGGGGAGTCTGAATTGTAAAACAAAACGGCCAAGCCATTGCCACATAAAAAGAATGTTTATTGCTTGCAAAGAAAAGCAAAAATGTCGGGGCTGTTTTTATAATATTGTTGTAATAAGCGAATGGCTAGTAAATTATTCAAAACACGGGGGATTGTACTTCGATCTGTTAAATATGGAGAAACCTCTCTGGTTGTAACACTCTATACCGAGTTGTTTGGCATTCAATCCTATCTGGTCAATGGGGTACGTAAAGCGGCTGGTCGAAGTGGCGGTAAGGCCAATCTATTTCAACCGGCTGCCTTGCTTGATTTAGTGGTTTATCATCAGGAAGGTCGTTCGCTCAACCGGATCAAAGAATTTAATTGGGGGCATTTATACCAGCATATTTTTTCTGATGTGACTAAAAATGCTGTTGCATTATTTATGGTAGAGCTGTTGTCACACTGTTTAAAACAACCCGAAGAAAATACAGCGCTATTTGAATTTACTGAAGACTGTTTAGTACATCTGGACGAAGCGCCACCTGCTGTAACGGCTAATTTGTCTTTGTTTTTTGCATTGCATCTAACTCATTTTTTTGGAGTGTCTCCTCGATTAACTTCATTAGAAGGGGACACTTATTATTTTGATCTAGTAGAATCAACCTTGTCAATTGAACCTCCATTGCATGAGCAATTTATAGAGGGTAAAAGAGCGCAGGCTTGTGCCGATATCTTACGGGCAAGACAGCCTGCAGAGCTGGAGGAGATTCGATTGAATCAAGAAATACGAAGACAACTTTTGCAGATAATGGAGCGTTATTATCAATTACACATTCAGGATTTTCGACCACTCAAAACGCTACCCGTATTGGCTGCGGTATTGAGTTAGTTTATGCAATACGAGTAGAGTTCCCGTTTTCAAGATCCAAAAGGGTCAATCCAGGTTGTTTTCCTTTTTCAAAACTGCCTAACCTATCATCCCATCGCAGTGCACGAGCGCCCGATTGAGTGGCCCAATGTAAAATTGTTGCGAGTTCTAGGTGAGGAAAATGTTTTTGAATGGATTCTATTTCTTTTGCAATACTTAATTGCCAGTTGCTGCTATAACTATCCGTGCCTAAAACAATTTGACAATTATGTTTGAGCAAAAGATCAATAGGCGGCACTTTATTTTCGATATAAAGGTTTGCATTAACACAAAGACAAAACACTAGTTGTAGCCCATTTTCAGCTGCATATTGTTTAGCCCAAATAATATCATTTTCACTGATACAAGTGTTATGAATTAGAAATATGGTCTGACCTAAATTGAAATAAGGCAAAACAGAACGCAAACTACTTTGCCCTGTTACAGGGAAAGGCGATTGATCGATTCCAAATATTTTAAAAAGACGTAAATAATCTCCGCTTCCGTTAAGATAAAGTTCATTTTCTGCAGGATGTTCCTGGTTGTGGATGGATATTACCTGTCCAGCAGTTTGTTCATTGATTAATTGAAAGCTACGAGGAGAAATACTATAAGG
>DDPN01000115.1:3478-8018 GCA_002342205.1 Chitinophagaceae bacterium UBA2467
TTTGCCTTTTCATCTGTAAAACTCAGTACCTCCACAAAATTTTGCCAGTGAATCTGGCTTTTCGATTTCACCACTGCAGTATCGGCGGTATTACCGATGTCGCCTACGGCAACAATTCCATTCTCCCACATTTCTTTTTCCGCTGCTTCAATACGTTCCTGGATGACAGCTGGATCAAACCCTCTTTTGGTTACAACCGAGCATAAAAATTCAATCAGTCCGGTATGCGGTGGAATCACTTCTTTCAGGTGACTCAATTCTAAATGACAATGACAATTGACAAGACCCGGGGTAAGTGTACCCTTCAATTGTATAATTTCTTCACCGGCATCTTCTTCTGCAACCACTGACTCAATGGTTCCATCTTCTTTGGTGAGAAGCACCTTGTTATCGAGAAAAGAAGTGCCATCAAACAGGCGAGTTGCTTTATACTTACGAAAGGCCATGGTCCAAATTTATTCTTATTACTTTTGCGCACCTAATACCTATGCTGGACAGACTAGAAGCTATAAAAGCACGATTCGATCAATTGGGAGTGGCCTTGACCAATCCTGAGATTGTGGGGAACAATAAAAAGTTTGCTGAAACCAGCAAAGAATACCGCAGCCTGGAAAAAATTGTTGTGGCTTATACCCAATACAAACGGGTACTGGATGACTTGGCCTTTAACAAAGAGGCACTCACAGGTTCAGATGAGGAACTGCGGGAACTGGCCAAGTTGGAAGCGCCGGGTTTGGATGCTAAAAAAGAAGAGCTGGAGGCTACTATTCGTCAATTATTGATTCCAAAAGATCCGCAGGACGAGAAGAATGCCATTTTAGAGATTAGGGCAGGAACGGGAGGAGATGAAGCTAGTTTATTTGCAGGTAATCTGCTTCGTATGTACATGCGTTATTGTGAACGTAGAGGCTGGAAAACGGCTTTATTAAGTGAAAACGAAGGAACCGTGGGCGGATACAAGGAAGTACAATTAGAAGTAGTAGGAGATGACGTATACGGGGTCTTAAAATTTGAGAGTGGAGTACACCGTGTTCAGCGCGTTCCTGACACAGAAGCCAGTGGCCGCGTGCATACTTCTGCCGCTACGGTGGCCGTAATGCCAGAAGCGGAGGAAGTTGACTTTGAGTTAAATCCGGCCGATGTAAAAATGGAGACAGCTCGAAGCGGAGGGGCGGGAGGTCAAAACGTAAATAAGGTAGAAACCAAGGTTATGCTGACGCATATTCCTACCGGTACAGTGGTGGTTTGCCAAACTGAACGTTCTCAGTTAGGCAACCGAGAAAAGGCCATGCAAATGCTACGTACCAAGTTATATGAAGAGCAGGTGCGCAAGCAAGAAGATGAGATTGCCCGGCATCGTAAAAGCTTGGTTAGCACGGGAGATCGCAGTGCTAAAATCCGTACTTATAATTTTCCGCAGGGAAGGGTAACTGACCATCGGATTGGCCTTACTCTCTATAATCTGGACGCAGTTTTAAACGGCGAGATTCAGGAGCTGGTTGATGCTTTACAATTTGCAGAAAATGCAGAGAAGCTAACGCGTCAGCAATAAGTTTTGATTTTTTTAACATTGGCAGAGCAAGGGTCGCACTAACTTCACGTTATAGATATGAACGCGATTACATAACGTTCATTTTCTCATAAGCAGTTAGTTTTGGTTGCGACCCCTGTTTCCACAGGGGTCTCTTTTTTAACCTACTGCCCTTTCATTTTTACGAAGAAATAGCAAACTGATCAATAGCGCAATTGTACATCCAATTCCATCGGCGATCATGTCTTTCACATCAAATGATCTTCCGTTTTTTAAATACTCCTGAACAAATTCCATCGCAATTCCATAGAGGAACCAGGTTTGTGCTATGACGATGAAGAAAAGAAATTTATTGAGGTACGAGAGTTTCAGTCCTGCTATTCCCCAACACCATAGCGCAACAAGAATAAAAAAGAGACCAATGTGAACGAGCTTGTCGGCTTCGAATTCTTTCAGATAATTATCTAGTCCCAACGCTTCTAACCAACGACGAAATTTTCCACTGTCATTGCCAGCAGGCATAACCAGTAAATAGGTTGTAAGAAACAACCATGCAAAACTGAGAGAGAATGAGGTAACAAGTCTTTTCAAGTACTACTATTAGCCAACCAGCGACTCATAGCCAGCTGCATCTAATAATGCGGCCACTTCTGCTGGATCATTAACGGTCATTTTGATCATCCATCCTTCCCCATAAGGGTCTGAATTCACAAGTTCAGGAGCGCCACTCAATGCAGGATTCAGTTCGTTGATGGTTCCGCTAACAGGTAAAAAAAGATCGGACACTGTTTTTACAGCTTCTACGGTTCCAAATACTGCACCTGCTTCCAGGGATTTACCAATGGTGTCTACTTCTACAAATACGATATCACCTAACTCGCGTTGTGCATAGTCTGTAATACCAATTGTTGCAGTTGTTCCGTCCAGACTAATCCATTCGTGTTCCTTAGTGTAGCGGAGATGGGCAGGGTAACTCATAGGATGTTTTTTGAGGGCACAAACCTACTAATAAAGCAGGATATCTGGTTAGTGTTTCTTGCGTTTGACCAGCTTTGCATCAATGATTTTTACGTCTTGCAACGGACGGTCCTTGTCAGGGCCCTTACTGGTAGGAACGGCGGCAATTTTATCAACAACTTCCAGTCCTTTTACAATTTCACCAAAAACGGTGTAGTTCTGGTCCAAATGGGGGACGCCTCCCAGTGTGGTATATACCTTTCGCTGGTCAGCTGGAATTTTTCGTTTAAGTCGGTAGGTTTCTACAGAATCCAGACCAGCCTCAGTAAATACTTTCCCCTGGGTCAAATAGAATTGGCTGGCACTGCTTGCTTTTTGGGGGTGATTGTCCCTTGCAGCAGCAATCACACCTTTTTTATGAAAAAGAGTAGGGCGAAACTCAGCAGGAATTAAATAATCGGGACCTCCGTTTCCTAACGGGACACCTGGAGCCGCACCTCGGCTATCTGGATCACCTGATTGAATCATAAAATTTTGAATCACTCGATGAAAAAGGATGCCGGGATAATAGTTGGTTTTGACCAGCTTGATAAAATTATCGCGATGCAAAGGGGTAGAATCTGACAAGCGAATCCAAATGTTTCCCATCGACGTTTCCAGCAACACATCTTTTTTACGATCACGCTTGGTGACAATGCTATCTTTTTGACCCCAGGTCAATTGCGTAAAAATGAAAGTGAGCAATAAGAAGACTATTTTTTTCATAGACTAAAATTCATTTTTTTCAAAGTAGAGCAAAACGTGATCCTTGATAAAATTCTCCTGCTCAATCATCGACAGCGAAGGAAGAGGCTTGAGCTGTTTGAAATGAGGCCAGCCATCTTCGTCTACCTTTTCCAATTCATAGTAGCCGCTTTCGGACAATAAATTACAAACAGCTACATGCATCAGATCTTGCTTTTGTTCCTTGGTAAATTTCTCTCGAATGTCTCCAAATTCCTGTACCCCTATTAGGAATAACATTGTTTCCAAATCGGGTTTTTTACCAAAACGTTCCACCAGTTTGGCTTCCAGGTTCCACCAGCGTTGTTGTAGATCGTCGGTTGCTTGCATCTGGCAAAGATAAGCCAGTAAAAAGGGTACACACGCACCACTGCCTCTCATCAATTATCTTTGCGCAAATCCTTTTCATGCTCACTCTTCAGCAGATTCGTCTAAATCCGGAAGCTGTCAAAGCAGGACTGCTCAAAAAGCATTTTGCAGAACCTGCATTGGTAGATACTATTCTTGCCCTCGATGATCAACGCAAAAAATTACAGCTGGACTCGGATAATCTGTTGTCAAAAGTGAATAGCACGTCTAAAGAGATCGGGCTGTTAATGGGCAAGGGTCAAAAGGAAGAGGCAGAGGCAAAGAAAAAAGAGGTAGCGGATTTAAAAATCGCATTGCAACCTTTATCGGAGCAATTGACACAAAAAGAACAGGAGCTTCAGCAGCTATTGGTTCGATTACCAAACCTTCCCTCATCGGCAGTGCCCGCTGGAAAAACGGCTACAGAAAATGAAGTGGTAAGAGAAGGCGGAAATAAACCTGTGTTAACCTCGGATGCAGTTCCACATTGGGACCTGATCAAAAAATATCAATTAGTCGATTTTGAGACAGGCGCAAAAATTACGGGAAGTGGTTTTCCGCTCTATAAAGGGAAAGGAGCTCGTTTGCAACGGGCTTTGATTCAGTATTTTTTAGATTTCAATACGGCGGCTGGCTATACAGAATATTTGCCTCCCTTTATGGTGAATGAGGCGTCTGCCTACGGAACCGGACAATTACCAGATAAGGAAGGGCAGATGTATCACATGCAATTAGATAATTTGTATTTAATTCCAACATCTGAAGTTCCTGTCACAAATATTTATCGTGATGAAATTGTTCCCGCTGCATCACTTCCGGTTCGGATGACTGCTTACTCTCCTTGTTTCAGGAGAGAGGCTGGTAGTTTTGGTGCAGATGTCCGCGGCCTTAACCGCGTGCATCAATTTGATAAAGTTGAAA
>DDPN01000020.1:0-2942 GCA_002342205.1 Chitinophagaceae bacterium UBA2467
GGGAAATCTGAATTTCAAGGTTTTGTTGCAGTGCAATATCAATTGACTGTTTTAAAGATAGACTGCTGTCCTGTGATTTAGATGCAATTGTAAAAAATAGAAATATGATGAGAAGCTTAGATTTCATGATTCACTTGTTTTTTCCGGGAGATATACGTGTAGAGTGCGGGTACTACAAACAGCGTTAGGATCAACGCAAACATCAATCCTCCAATGATCACAATGCCCAATGGAATACGGCTTTTTCCAGCAGATCCAAGGGCCAATGCAATGGGAAGTGCTCCCAAAGCCGTTGCAAGCGTCGTCATTAGAATAGGTCTTAGCCTGGCAACGGAAGCCTGAAGTACAGCTTCAAATTTATTGATTCCCTGTTCTCTTTTTTGGTTGGCAAATTCCACAATGAGAATTCCATTTTTCGTTACCAATCCAATCAGCATGATGATGCCAATCTGAGAGAAGATGTTCAGCGACTGATCAAATACATAAAGACTGATTACAGCGCCAGCCAAGGCAAGTGGAACTGTGATCATGATAATGAAGGGGTCAATGAAACTTTCAAATTGGGCAGCCAAAATCAAAAAGATCAAAATCAGGGCCAATAAAAAAGCGTAGGCTGTGTTACCACTACTTTCTTTAAAGTCGCGTGAAGATCCTGTTAGTGCGGTAGCATAGGTTTCATCTAGAACTTTTTTTGTGATTTGCTCCATTTCTTTAATTCCGTCTCCAATTGTGTAACCAGGTTGAAGCCCTGCAGATACCGTTGCAGATTTATAACGGTTGAAATGGAAAATGGAAGGGGGGCTATTTGTTTCAGAAGTTATAATTAGGTTATCCAGACTAATCAACTCCCCTCGATTATTTTTCACAAAAAGTAAACGCATATCTCCCGGGTCGTCTCTTTCAGATCTACTTACCTGTCCGATTACACTGTATTGCTTTCCATCTTTAGTGAAGTATCCCATTCGGCGATTACTGTAGGCGAGCTGTAAGGTTTGTGATACATCAGTAATGCTTACACCAAGTGCGGCCGCTTTAAGGCGATCAATTTCAACTCTAACCTCAGGGCGGTTGAACTTCAGATCTACATCAGGATTTAATAGAATTTTACTGTTTCGTGCCTCCTCTAAAATTTTAGGCAGGGCCTTTGTTAGTTTATCAAAATTGTTGTTTTGAATAACAAAAGCTACAGGTTGTCCTCCGCGGCGGTTTACTGAAATTGTTTGTTCTTCTATTACAAAGCCGCGCCCTTCGTTGTATTTTCCAATGTTTTTATTGACAGCTTTTACAATATCAGACTGTGACCGTTTTCTATCTTGAGGGTCTACTAACATGATACGCAAATAGCCAGTATTAGAATTTCCAGTTCCAACAAAACCCGGTGCAGTTAAGCTAAATACCATTCTTCTTTCTGGAATGGAATCAAGCACCATTTCAGTTACATTGGTGATGTAATTATCCATTGCATCAAATGAGGTACCCTCTGGAGCAGTTAATTGTATTCTAAACTGACTTCTATCCTCTAGAGGAGCTAATTCTGATTGTAAATTGGAGCCAATAAAATAGATAGCGCCTGCACAAAGTGCAATAATGACAAGTGCTACCCATTTTATACGCATAAATGCGCTTAGTAATTGTTGATAAGTACTTTCTAAGCCTTTAAAAAACGGCTCAGTTAGTCTGTAAAACCAAGAATGTGCCGTTGGGTTTTTCCGGGTTAGTTTTATATTCAGCACTGGTGTTAAAGTCAGAGATACAAACGCGGATATCAATACGGCACCAGATACAACTACTCCAAACTCTCTGAATAATCTTCCTACAAATCCTTCCAGAAAAATGATGGGTAAGAATACAACAGCCAGTGTGATAGAAGTGGCAATGACCGCAAAATAAATTTCTTTCGATCCTTCTAGCGCAGCCTGCCATTTGTTCATTCCTTTTTCGATTCGCTTGTAAATGTTTTCTGTTACTACGATACCATCATCTACTACAAGTCCTGTGGCAAGAACAATAGCAAGAAGCGAAAGAACATTGATGGTGAATCCCATTAAATACATAATGAAAAATGCACCTATCAGTGAAACGGGGATATCAATCAAAGGGCGAAGTGCAATTACCCAGTCGCGGAAGAAGGCGTAAATAATCATCACCACGAGTAGAAATGAAATCATCAACGTTTCCCGTACTTCCAATATTGATTTTTTGATGAATTTTGTTTGGTCCATTCCTACGTTAAGGGTGATATCGGAAGGGACATCTTTTTTTATCTGCTCTAATCTTTTATAAAATTCATCTGCAATCGCAACATAGTTTGATCCAGGTAGGGGAATAAGGGCTACCGAGATCATGGGAATGCCATTGCCTCTTAATAGAGTTTCTTCGTTTTCTGGACCAAGACTAGCTTCCCCAATATCACTGAGACGAACATCGGTGCCGTTTATATTTTTAATAATTACATTGCTGAAGTCCTCTTCTGAGTTGAGTCTGCCAAAAGTTCTAACGGAAAGCTCGATTGAGCTTCCATAAATTTTACCTGAAGGTAATTCTGAGTTCTCTTTAGATAAAGCTGCCTGAACATCGTTTACAGTAATTCCTCTGGCTGTCATTTTGTTTGGATCCAGCCAGATACGCATGGCATATCTTTTCTCACCCCATATTTGTATTCCACTTACGCCAGGTATGGTTTGCAGTCGTTCAACTAGCACATTCGTTGCAAACTCTGTTATTTGAAGAGGATTCCGGATAGGACTTTGTACGGTCATGGAAATAATAGACTCCGAACTTGCATCCGCTTTAGCAACAACGGGTGGAGAGTCTAAATCAGAGGGTAAAGAGCGCACAGCTTGTGATACCTTGTCTCTTACATCATTCGCAGCAGACTCTAAGTCAACCCCTAATTCAAATTCAACATTTATATTACTGGTTCCATTACTACTCGACGAAGT
>DDPN01000020.1:2984-23107 GCA_002342205.1 Chitinophagaceae bacterium UBA2467
GGATAATCACGGACTCCTAAAAATCTAAAACCGATTATTCCAAATAAAACGATGATGATGTTCATCACCACCGCTAGTACTGGTCTTCTTAAACTTAGCTCGGCAATGTTCATGATTATGGATTCACTACTTTGGTAATTGTTAGTTTTGATTCAGGTCGCACATTCATTAGACCGGTAACTACAACGGTATCGCCCAATGCAATCCCTTCAGTAATTTGGACTTTTTCAGCACTTCTAACTCCAGTGGTAATATCTTGAAAAATCGCAATTCCGTTTTTATAAAGAATAACTTTTTTCCCTCTTGCTTGTGGTAAAATTGCTTGGGCTGGAATCAATTTAGATTGCAGATCGGGGGCAAAGCCAATTTTTACTTTTGCAAAACTCCCTGGTAGAATTGATTTACTAGGATTATTTAATAACGCTCTAACTTGAAGACTTCTACTGTTTTCAAGTACTGCTGATGAAGTTGCAATAACGGTGGCAGTTGTTTGTTCGCTGGCTCCTGCGGTTAGGAGTGCTACTTTTTGACCTTCTTTTATTCTACCAATATATTTTTCAGGCACAGTGAAATCTACTTTTAGAACATTGGTTTGGTTGATAGAAGTAATGACGGAAGCTGGCGTAACGTAAGCGCCTACACTAATATTTTTTAAACCCATTTTGCCAGTAAAGGGTGCTCTGATTTCCGTTTTGTCTAAGTTCGTTTTAATGATCCCAATATCCGCCTTTAAATTATTGACCTGTAAGAGACTAATGTCGTAATCCTGCTGACTGATTCCTTGTGCTTTTAATAATTGAGATTGGCGTTCTTCTGTTTTTTGGGCTAATTGAAGTTGCACTTCCAGTTTTTTCAGCTGCGCAACAAGATCACCATCAAATAATTTAGCAATGAGTGTTCCTTTTTCAATTGTTTTACCCTCCTGAATATTTAAGGCAATTATTCTACCGGCCATTTCAGGATGAATTTCAACGGATTCATTGGCAATTACGTTTCCAGGCACCTCAATTTCTTCTGCAAATGATTCCGGTTTTACAATGTAAGCATGAACGCCTATCGACTTATTTTTTTCGTTCTGCCCTAATTTTTCATTTGAATTTTTGCCTTTATTGGAATCTCCACAAGCAAGCAATGTAAGGCAGCCTATACAAAGGGTGAATAGTTTTGGTTTTTTCATAAAAGAAGTAATGCCAGTAAAAATTTGTTGTTCAACTTTAATAAGACGATTTTTTTTCACTTTTCTTTTGGGTTTGTTTCTGCTCTAAGTGTAGACTTAATCCAATGAGCTGTGGTGGTACAATTAGTCATGTCATTTAACAAAGCGGTTACGTGCCCCATCTTTCTACCGGGCTTTGTAAGTGCCTTTCCATAAAGATGAACAAAAACGGTTGGATTTTCGCTTAGTTTTTCAAGGCCCCTATAATAGACAGGTCCCGAATGTCCTTCCGCACCCACAATATTTACCATTAATGAGGGCTGTATTAGCTGGGTAGAACCCAGTGGAAGATTTAATAAAACCTGCCAGACCATTTGAAATTGAGAAGTAGAGATGGCTTCAATACTATGATGACCGCTATTATGAACGCGAGGCGCTGTTTCGTTTACTAAAACTTCTCCTGATTTGTCAACAAAAAGCTCAACAGCAAAGACGCCTGGGGAGGAAAATTTTTTTACCAGCCTTTTGGTTATTGCAGTTGCTTTTTCAATGACGGAGGAGGCAATAGTTGCAGGGCATATTTGATAGTCTAACAGATTCAAGGCGGGGTCAAATATCATTTCAACTGGAGGAAATATTGCTGTATCGCCGTTATCATTTACAGCTACCATGATGGCTATTTCTTTGTCAATGTCTGCCATTTTTTCTAAAACAGATGGGGCATCAAAACCTAGTGTGATGTCTTCTTGGCTTTTGAGTAACTGTACCCCTTTTCCATCGTAACCGCCAATACCAATTTTGTGTACAGCGGGTAGAAAATTGATATGCTCTTTTAATGCGGCTCTGCTTTGTGTTATGATAAAATCGGGTGATGGAATATCGTGGTCTTTGTAAAACTGTTTTTGGGCAATCTTGTTTCGTATGATTTTTAAAACGGATGGCTTTGGTATAACCCGTATGCCCTCTGCTTCTAGCTTTTCAAGAGCCTCCACATTTACTTGTTCAATTTCAATGGTGATGCAATCCAGCTTTTTACCGAAAGAGTAGACCGTCTCAAAGTCTCTTATATCCCCTTTAAAAAAATGATGACACAGGTTGTGGGCTGGGCAGTTTTCATCGTTTTCAAGTACATACGTTTCTACAGGAAATTGGCCCGCGCATTCCAGCAGCATGCGCCCCAATTGGCCACCTCCCAGAATGCCCACTTTTGTCATCTTACAAAGATAGTAGTGAGGGGAAAATATTCTACTTTTGAACCATGAAAACAATGACCGATTCTGCCACCCCTTTAGCAGTTGATACCGATTTTCTTCCTTTGGAAGGAACAGATTATGTAGAGTTTTATGTGGGGAATGCAAAACAGGCGGCTCATTATTACATGAGTGCATTTGGATTTCAGGCCTTGGCTTATGCAGGTCCGGAAACAGGAATAAAAGATAGAGCAAGCTACGTGGTGCGTCAGCATAAATTGACTTTTATGTTAACCACTCCGCTCCGTAGCAACAATGAGATGGCTGATCATATTTACAAACATGGAGATGGAGTCAAGTGTTTGTCGTTACGTGTGCAGGATGCCACCAAAGCCTGGGAGGAGACAACTAAGCGAGGTGCCACAAGTTATATGAAGCCGCAACGACTCGAAGATAAAAATGGCGTTGTTGTGATGAGCGGTATTCATACCTATGGGGATACTGTACATTTATTTATTGAAAGAAAAGGTTACAACGGGGTTTTTATGCCTGGGTATAAAGCCTGGTCAAATCCTTTTTTCAAGCCTACGGATTGCGGATTGTTATATGTTGATCACTGCGTAGGTAATGTGGGTTGGAACCAAATGAATAAATGGGTTAGTTTTTATGAGGAAGTGCTTGGTTTTAAAAATATTTTATCATTTGACGATGAAGATATTTCAACAGAGTATTCTGCATTGATGAGTAAAGTGATGAGTAGTGGAAATGGATTTGTAAAGTTTCCTATCAATGAACCTGCAGAAGGTAAAAAGAAAAGCCAAGTGGAAGAATATCTTGACTTCTATGGGGGTGAGGGATGTCAACATGTGGCAATGGCTACCAATGATATTGTAAAAACAGTGGCAGAATTAAAGAGTAGAGGAGTTGAGTTTTTGCAAGTCCCAACAACCTATTACGATGACTTATTAGAGCGAGTAGGGACGATTGATGAGGATTTAACACCCCTAAAAGAATTAGGTATTTTGGTAGACCGCGATAACGAAGGATATTTACTACAACTTTTTACAAAACCTGTAGAAGATCGTCCCACACTTTTTTTTGAAATCATCCAGCGTAAAGGGGCTACCAGTTTTGGGAAGGGTAATTTCAAGGCACTTTTTGAAGCAATTGAAAGGGAACAAGAAGCAAGAGGTAATCTATAACAGATGACCGATACCATAAAAAAGCGATTTGTTTTTTTTGTACGAAGTAAGATTCTTACAAGGTACTTGTCATTGTGTCTGGGCTTACTATTTATCTCTTCTACAGGATTTGCACAGCCCTCTCCAGGTTTGGGATCTGGGCCCTCTGCCTCCTATCTTTCATTTGTAGATTATCAGCGTAGTTTTCCTCGCCCGCAAGAGGCCATGCAGCGAAAGTTGGATACGTTGAAAAAACAATTTGCGGCAAAAAAACTGACATGGCCTGCACGCGCAATTTACATTCGCTCCTTTAAGTATGATAGTCAGCTTGAGGTTTGGGTGAAAGAGGAGAAGGCTACAACTTACTCATTATTTAAAACCTACCCGGTATGTGCATTAGCGGGTTCACTGGGTCCCAAACGAGTGCAGGGCGATTACCAGGTGCCAGAGGGTTTTTACTATATCAATGAATTTAACCCTTTTAGTAATTATTATCTATCACTTGGATTGAATTACCCCAATGCAAGTGATCGTATTCTAAGTGATTCTATAAAACCTGGTGGCGATATCTATATACATGGAAGTTGTGTTACTGTCGGGTGTATACCAATAACCGATCAGCAGATTGATGAATTATATGTATTGGCCACTTTTGCTAAGGATGCTGGACAGGATTTTATTCCCGTGCATATTTTTCCCTGTCGTTTTGATGTTCTTAAAAGCAAGGAGTATTTAAATGATTTATGCAAGGACGATCCTGACTTAAAACAATTTTCAGACAAGTTAGCTGAGGCTTACTATTATTTTCAGCGTACGCAGCAGTTGCCCATTGTGATGATTACGGAGGATGGTTCTTATCATGTTAATGATGCAAGCAGTGGATCATTAAATAAGCCCATAGCAATTTCTGCCGCTATTCCCAATAAAGAAATCAAGCAGTCTATCGTAAAGGTTGTACCCTCGGGGCGCATTCGAACAGTTGCTAAGGTGGTTGAAGTGGTAGATCAGTGGCCACAGTACCCAGGAGGTACATCTTCTCTTAATAAATTTTTAGATGATGCAGGTCGTTTATTACAATCAATTTTGCCCCCTGGTTTTCCGAAGTCAAATGTTTCTATTGAATTTATTGTAGATCGGGATGGTACACCCGTTAACTTCAAAGTACTACGCGGGCTTGCAGACTTTCCTCAAATTCAAACTGCCTTAATTGAAAAGCTAGAAAGTATGCCAGTCTGGAAACCTGCATTGTTGAATAATATTCCTGTTGCAAAGAAGATTACGCAATTGTTTACGATCCAAACTAATTCATCCTATGTCAATTAATCGTACTGTACAAACACTTGACGAATTCACAATCCAACAGCTTAGAGATTTTCCTCATGCAACAGGGGAGTTATCAAATTTGTTGCGAAATATTGGGTTGGCTGCTAAACGAATAAATGTAGAGGTGAACAAAGCTGGTTTGGTAGATATACTCGGAGATGCAGGTTCTGTAAATGTACAGGGTGAAAAAGTGAAAAAGTTAGATGTGTTCGCAAATGATCAATTCATTCGTGTTTTACAACATGGAATTAGTTGTGCAGGTATTGCAAGTGAGGAGTTGGATGATTTTGTTGCCTTTACTGATGATAAAAGTATACACTCCAAATATGTTTGCCTTTTTGATCCCTTAGATGGAAGTGGCAATATTGATGTCAACGTCTCCATAGGAACAATTTTTGGTGTTTACCGTAGAGTAACTCCGGTTGGTACTGTTGTTACCAAGGAAGATTTTTTACAAGCGGGTAGTCAACAAGTGGCAGCAGGTTATATTGTATATGGATCTTCTACCATGCTAGTTTACGCCACTCGTAGGGGTGTAAATGGTTTTACACTTGATCCATCGATAGGTGAGTGGACGCTAAGTCATCCTAATCTTCGCTGCCCTGATCGAGGAAAAATTTATTCAGTTAACCATGGGAGCTTTTTTGAATTTCAAAAAGGTGTGCAATCCTACATTCAAGCCTGTCAATCCCGGCCTGCGACAGAAGGCGGCCCTTTGCGTCAGCGATATGTAGGAAGCATGGTTGCGGATGTGCATCGAAACCTGATTAAGGGCGGCATATTTATGTATCCAGGTACTTCTTCAAGGCCGGAGGGCAAACTGCGGCTACTTTACGAGTGTAACCCCTTTGCATTTATTGTTACAGTAGCTGGAGGAAAAGCGACCAATGGGTTAATCCGAACGCTCGATATTGTACCTCGTTCATTGCATGAGCGATGTCCTTTTTTTGTGGGGAGCTCATTGATGATGGATGAACTTGAAAATTATTTGAGAAATGACTGAGCAAGTGATTGAAGTAAAAAATCTTGTTAAGAAATACGGCAGTTTGACAGCTGTAGATTCTATTTCTTTTTCCGTATCCAAGGGAGAGATATTTGGTTTATTAGGTCCAAATGGAGCGGGTAAGTCTACTACGTTAGAAATTGTTGAAACACTTCGGGAAAAAACAAGTGGTGAGGTAACGGTTTGTGGTTATTCCCTAGATAAAGAAGCTGCCTTAATCAAAAAAGTGATTGGTGTTCAATTGCAAAGCAGCGGATATTATCCGGGCCTTAATTTGGTACAATTAATTGAGTTATTTGCTGGTCTTTATAACTGTTCCGTTGACCCGATCCAAATTCTGTCAATGGTTAATTTACAGGAAAAGTCAAAGGCTAAAGTAAAGGAGTTAAGTGGTGGACAACGCCAACGTTTTTCAATTGCTACCACCTTGGTAAATCAACCAAAAGTCATTTTTCTTGACGAGCCTACAACTGGGCTGGATCCCCAAGCCAGAAGAAGTCTTTGGGAATTGATTCGAACGATTCAGGCGCAAGGGACTACAATCGTGCTGACTACACATTATATGGATGAAGCGGAGTATTTGTGTGACCGTATTGCTATTATGGAGAAGGGTAAGATTATCGCCCTGGACACACCCGATTCACTGATTGATCAATTGCTAGAAAGTGGATTTGAACGTAAAAAAGAAATGAAGGCAGCTAATCTTGAAGATGTATTTATACATTTAACGGGCCATGCCTTAACAGGGGATTACTAATTTATTGGGACAGTTTAACTCTGTCAACCTCTCCGATTATAAATAAACTACCACAGACTAGAATCAAATCGTCGATCCTTGCATTTTTTTGTGCTTCCTCAATAGCACTATTTACAGCGTTGAAAACAAATCCGGTGAGTCCTGTTTTTTTTGCGCTAGCTTCTAAGTCTTGTGCTGGTAATGCGCGAGGTAATTGTGCCTGTGTGAAATAATAAGTGGCAGTTTTGGGGAGTAGTGAAAGTACTTTTTCAATTTCCTTGTCCTTTACCATTCCAATGACAATATGTAAATGGTTGTAGTCGATCATTTCTAATTGACGCAATACTTGTCGAATGCCATCTACGTTATGAGCTACATCCAAGATAACAGAGGGATTATTGGCTATTTTTTCCCAACGCCCCTGAAACCCAGTTATCGTAGAAACATTTCTCAATCCTTTTATCAGGCTTTCTTCTGAAATACTAAAACCATTTTTACGCAATTGGTCAACGGCGCAACAAACAGTCGAAATATTTTCTACTTGATAAACACCCGTTAAATCTAGTTGATAAGAGTGGAGGGAATTTTCTTTTTCGATGGCAACTTCTAAAAGATTTTCTTTCCACTTATATTCCTTTACTGGGCAATTGGTAGAGGCTAACTGTATTGTTGCATTTTTTTGTTTGGCAATCAATGTAAATACAGGCCAGGACTCCTCCTGTTTTTTACCAATAACTACGGGCGTATTTTCTTTAATTATGCCTGCCTTTTCATATGATATGGCTTCCAGGGAATTTCCAAGCAAGTTCATGTGGTCCCAACCAATATTGGTAATAATTGAAAGTACAGGATTGATTACATTGGTGCTATCTAATCTTCCACCCAGGCCGGTTTCAATGACTGCAATGTCGACTTCTGATTTATAGAAATAATCAAAAGCCATCGCTACGGTTACTTCAAAAAAGCTTGGGCTTATTTCTTCAATCCAGGGATTAATGGCTTTGGTGAAATTGATTACAGCGTTTTCGCTAATCATCTCTCCGTTTATCTTAATTCTCTCTCTGAAATCATATAGGTGAGGAGAGGTGTAAAGTCCTGTTTTATATCCCGCCTGTTGTAAAATTGCGGCAAGCATGTGACTAACCGAACCTTTTCCATTTGTTCCTGCAATATGAATGGTTTTTATTTTTTGGTGCGGATTTTGAATTTTTTCGCAGAGGGCTATGGTATTGTGCAGATCTTTTTTATAAGCCGCTTCGCCAATTCTTGAAAACAAGGGGAGTTTCTCGTATAAATAAGCAATAGTCTCCTGGTAATTCATATAAAGAATGGGTCCTAGTGATTAGTTGATTCGAAAGTTAAACTGCACTGTTACCATTGACTCCTGATCAGCTGCATTAAATCGCATTTTTTCCAGGTATTGAATAATGGCTTGACGGTAAGAGGCGCTGGTAGTGGTAGAGCCTTTTGCAAAACTTACGAACTTTCCAATCCCTTCGGGGGAAACTAAAATATTGACATAAAGAGTGGCTCTGTTCAGGTCGCCTTCAAATGCGTATGTTTTTACAATTTTTCGATCACCCTTAGTTACTCGAGGTCCTACACCTGTTCCGATACCGCTTCCAGACCCACCTCCTGCACCTTCGCCTGTCCCTCCACCTTCACCATTTCCATTGCCGGTGCCCCATCCATTTCCTCGTCCTCCAGTTCTTTCAAAATCACTAAAAGTACCCGTGCCTTGACCATTTCCATTGTTTGATTTTCCCATTAGGGCCTTTGGGCGAGCGGGAGCTGGGGTTTCAATTTTTTTCTGAGGTTTAGTGTTTATGCCTTTGACAGCTAGTGCTTTGGATTTTTTTATTGTTGTTTTAGATGAGGGAACTGCAGCTGCTGTACTAGCTGGATCCTCCACTACTTCTTTCGAACTCATTTGCTCACCTGTAATAGGCTCTGTAACGGATGCGCTGCCAGTTTCAGCAATTGAACCCCCCTCATTTCCACCACCGCCTCCTCCTTCTTCAAAAGGGGCTGGGGGGTCAGGGGGCCAATTTACTTCCACATCAACAGCATTAGATGGAGACTCTTTTTCAAATTCAGGTAATTTCCATTTTAGCAAAAACAGTAATAAAAAGATGACAATCGTGAAAACGGATGTGTAGAGTAATGCTTTGTTTCTGATTGATTGATTGGTGTATACTGTCATGCAGGTAAAATCGGTGATACGAAAATAAGCGTTCCTTTTTATCAGCCGCTCTCCAATTATTTACTACTGTGATGGTAACGACGAAAAATGTTCGTTACGCATCCTTTTGTGCTATAATGTTTGGTTAAAATTTAGTGAGCGAAGTCTAATTCAAAATTCCCTTTTATTCTCTCGATAGGGGGATTGAAATAGCCATATTGCAGGGTAGGGAATTCTTCTTTCAATAATTCTTGCATCTTTCTTACTCCCATTGCTTCCCCTGTTTCAGTCACTCCAATTTTTCCGAGATACCAATCTGGGTCAATATTGAAGTTTCTCCACTGAATCATTTTTAATTGCGTGTCTTTAATTAGTTTTCTTAGTGCTTCGTATTCGGCAACTGAATCTGTCATACCTGGAAAAACAAAATAGTTGATGGATGTCCAGCCTCCAAAGGCAGTTACAACCTTCAGGGACTCTATAATATCCTCAAAAATGTAATTGTTGGGCCGGTAATAGGCAGTATAAATTTCTTTCCTGGCCGAATTGGTGCTAACCCGTATTGAATTTAAACCTGCTTTACAAAGTGAGCGAACTGCATCTGGTGAGGATCCGTTTGTATTGATATTAATACTGCCTTTAGAGGTATGTTTTCGAATTTCATAAATCGCATCTCTAATCGTTTCCCACATCAATAAAGGTTCTCCTTCACAGCCCTGTCCAAAACTGATAATGGGGAAAGGAGCTGATTCCAGATGAGGAACAGTAAATTCTACAATTTCTTCAACGGATGGTTTGAATTTCAATCGATCCTGTGTAGACACAATGGGTTCTTCGTCTGGTTGGAGTGAGATGCAACCAATACAGTTTGCGTTGCACGCTGGTGATACAGGTACCGGACATTCCCATCTTCCTAATGAAAAATTACGTGCTGCAGGACAGCTATACGTTTGGCAACAGTTTTCCATTAGGTGTTTGACGAGTCGATTATGAGGGTAGTTTTTTAAAAGTTGATCCGTGCCTTTACTAATTTTTTTTGTGTCATATCCTTCGCAGTCTTGTCGAATATCTTTTTCAATTCGGGTGGCTGGTACCCAAAATTTGTCTTCTTGCCATCCAGCTGCTGTATAACAAAACAAGGGCAGGGTAGGTGCATTTGGCTCGCTCTCGTATGCAGCCAAATAGTAACCTGTATGTGCGGGCGGAATAAAGGCTGCAACAGCCCATCCTTTTTCGCATAAACGCATTTCGCCACTCTCAACATCAATGCCAATTGCTTTTCGCCCAGGTAATTCATACAAACTACCTCCGGAGGGTAATTCAATCCATTCATCTTCGGGTACCGGAAGTGCATCCCAGCCTGTACGACCGGTCGCAAAAAGAGTTTGATCTTCAAAAATATTTCCCTTTCCGTCTGAATAGAGTAAGTAGGGTGATTTCATAGCGACTAATAGTTAGAGGTTTCCCCGGCAAAATGTATTGAATGCTAATTCATCAATAGCTTCATCTTGACCTACTGGGTGTTGTAGAAGTTGATTTGTTTTGAAGTCTATGGTAAGCAATCCATCTTTTAAGATCACCTGCTCTAATTCCATCCAGGAGTATGTTCTTTTGATAAGTCCTGTTTTGATAATTATATTTTCTCCTATTTTAATGACAGTATCAGCGGTGGCGAGACTAAATAAAAGAGTCAGCGTTAAAATGATCAACCCTGTGCTATACCCACTTACTGCAATCCAGCTAATTCCAAAACAGAGGCCCACTATTTTTTCTAAAAAATGAGCTTTTCCCAAAAAGAGTGGGTACATCTTTTTTATAGCAAACAAACCTGCAATGCCGAAAATAAGGGCGCATAAAAAAATAAAACGCTTCTTATCAGGCCAAGAGAAAATAATCGAAAATGTAGCTAGTGTACCAATGATTACTAAAAGCAATCGTTGCATTAGCAGATACTTCTTTTTATTATCCGTTTGCAAGGTGAATGTATAGAGAAAGAGTTTGGATTGCATCGGTAAAAATTAGGTCTCGTTTTGGATTAGAGCGTCTAACGATTTGATGCCAATATTTTTTGCTGACAAAAATCCTTCTCCGTACTCAACGCCAATTCGCTTACCTAGTAAGCGTGCCCTTGCGATAATGGAGTCCAGGAAATTTTTAGAGGAAATATACGTTTGTGGCTCGTCTGCTTGATCAGCTGGATTATGAAACTGGGTGGCGTAAGCTCTAATCGCTTGCATTTTTTGATCAAAAACGGAGGAGATGTCAACAATAAAGTGTGGTTCCTGAAAACGATCTTGGATATAATGAAACACGTAGGCTGGTCTCCATTTTTTTTGAGACACTCCGTTTTCATCTTTTGTTTCAATTTTTTGAAGGCCAGATAAAAAACAGCTGTCTGCAATCAATTGACTTGCACGACCATGATCTGGGTGTCTGTCATGTAATGCATTGGCAAGTACTATGGAGGGGCGATATTTTCGAATCGCTTTTATTAATTGAAGTTGATGGGATTCATCATTTTTGAAAAATCCATCTCTCATTTTCAAATTTTCTCTTGCATGAACACCCATAATTATAGCGGCTTCAGCTGCCTCCTGGTAACGCGTTTGTATGTTTCCACGCGTTCCCAATTCTCCCTCTGTTAAGTCAACGATAGCTACTTTTTTGCCAGCTTTAATCTCGTTTATTAAGGTTCCTGAACAACTTAGCTCTACATCATCAGGGTGAACGCCAATAGCTAATAGGTCTACTTGCATAATATTCTGTTTTATCTTCTATAGGGGTTATTGTACCAGGTTCCGTCAATTTCACGGATGATACTTTCAATATCACGATCAGTTCTGTTTTGTGCCAAATCCCAGTCCTGTTTTAAATTGCCACCAAAGAAAAAAGCTACCGTTTGATAGAGTCTGGCATTAAAACTACCCTTGAATTCCTTTACAATTTCATAGCAATTATTACCAGTTTGTCGGTTAATCAGTTTCATTAAAATTTTCCCCTGGTATACGGACAGATTTGTTAATGGTTCAGTAAACTGGTCCCGCAATTCTCTTTCTCGATTTCTGATAATAGACTTGCGCATGGTTTTTGAATCTACTCCTTCCAATTTAGTATTTATTTCATTGATTGTTGCACCTGCTACCCTTGCATAGGGGTATGTGACATAAACTGCATTACGAAGCCGATTCCATTCTTCGATATGTTTTTTCAATTTATCGGGAGAGAGATTAGATATCCAAGCCATATCCTCTTCCCGGTAACTCATGATCTCGTTTCTATACCAAATGGCTGGCACCAAAATGGTATCATTGGGCCCCCATCTTTTACTGATTTCAGAAAGTGGGGGGATTGGTTTAATCGAGTCTGCTTCTGGAAAAATTGGTTTCTGCTGTGTGAGACCTTTAAAAGGGCATAACCAAAGCAGGGGGAGCGCAAAAGCAAGAATAATACGCCGGATAATTTTTTTATGCTGGCTGGCTCTTAACACGATTTTTCTTAATTCGGTTATACATGCTCAGCAATAAGCCAAACGCGGTAATCCAAACTCCGTACCACAATAACTTTATAAAGGGGTATTTGTATGCTTTTAGTGTAACATATTTCAGAATTGCGTCACTTTGTTTGATACCCAATTGAACTTTACCTGTTTCGTCTGCTTGCTCTAGTAAAACAATCAATCCCTCGGAGGAGAGCGTATCTGGTAATGCAATCCACTGTCCTTTTACAAAAGCACTTCTGGAAGTAACTAGATACTTGCTGCCGGTTTTTGAGAAAATATTAATGGGGACTTCGTATAGTTTTCCGTTTTCTCCAAAGAGATCTTTTGGAAGCTCCTTTCTGATTTTAGTTGAGTCGACTATCATATATCCATTGGCATAAAAAATAGTGTCTCCCGTTTTTTGAACATATGATTTGAACTGAGTTGTATCGCGTTGGTTGGCAGGGTCAGGAATAGAGGTGATATAGGTGAATACATCATGATCCCAATAATGTCTTGCAGAGGGGTTAGCCATTAACCCCTGATTTCCTTTGTAGTTTACAAATGCATTGGGTTCTAATACAAATTCTTCTTTTCCATCCTTCTTTTTAAATCTTATTTTATAATACCATAATTGTTTTTTAGGATGGGCAGAATCGCCTTCATAGGTGAGTGTGTAGGAACCCATATCAATGGGTAAATTTTTTACTAGCGTGAGATTTTCTCTGGGGTTTTCACCCTCACCCAGCGGTGCAGGAATTCCATTTATATTGTTTGAAATAATCTCTTTGTTGGAAGATGAAATTAAAATCCCAACTAAAACTAAACCAAATCCAACATGGGCAATTGATCCACCTGCCTCTTGTAGTTTTCCTTTTATACCTATGAAAATATAACTGAAATTAGCAATGATGGTATAGAAACTTAACAAGATGGCAACCCAAATTGAGCCTTGAAATACAGGCCCTTTTCTGTCATAGGCAACTTCGCCTAATAAAATAAATCCGATGCTCAGCAAAATACTAATAGCAAGGGGGACTAACATTTTTTTCCAGAAATAAGCTGCATGGGTTGATCGGTATTTTAGGTAATGGCTAATCGCTGTTAAAAACGCTAAAATGATTGCAACATAAATCTGTACACTGTTATAGGAAAATTCAACATCTGCCGGTGGGGCCAATTTTGTGTTGAACAATTTATTAAAAACAGGAAGTGAGGTTTGTCCAATAATAACTAGGGCTGATAAAAAAATAACTAGCGAGCCAATGAACATCCAGAACTCTCTGCTACTTGTTTCCTCTTCTTTTTTAATAGTGGGGATTTGGTTGTACGATTTGATAAACCAAAAAAGTGCAGGTAGGGTAAAAATAAGCAGGAAGCTGAGTAGCTGCCAGTTCATGCCTAGATCTGTAAAAGCATGTACGGAGGTTTCACCCAATATGCCACTACGCGTAAGGAAAGTGGAATAAAGAATAAATAGATAAGTCAGAATAAAGAAGAGAAAGGTAGCGCGCAACGAATGTCCAGTTGCTTTAAAGATTAAGAGTGTATGCAAGCCAGCAACACCTGTCATCCAGGGAACAAGAGATGCATTTTCTACGGGATCCCATGCCCAGTAGCCACCAAAACTCAATGATTCATACGCCCACATTCCTCCCATCATAATACCAACTCCTAAGACAGCGGTAGAGAAAAGGGCCCAGGGTAGGGTTAATTTGGTCCAATCCTGGTATTGTTTAGTCCAAAGTGCAGCTATGGCGTAGGCAAAGGGAATGAGTGTTGACGCAAATCCCATAAAAAGAACAGGAGGGTGAATAACCATCCAGTAATTCTGTAGCAGAGGATTTAAATCATTCCCGTCTTTGATCGAGCTGAGATAGTCGGGCCGTAAAGGTTGAGAAACATCAAAATTCAAGTGAAGGGCTGGTGCATTATCAAGTACTCCGCTGTCCCGAAGTAGCATGAATGGATTTGAACCCATTTTCCAACCAAGTATGTAAATGCCAGTCACCATGGTGGCTAGCGCAAATTGTGCAAAACTAACAACAGACATAACAGGGGCTTCCCATTTGCCTGCACTGCGAATGAGTAATAAACCTAAAATACTTTGACAAAGCCCCCATAGTAAAAAGCTGCCTTCTTGTCCCTCCCAAAAGCAGGCTAATAAATATTTAAACTCAAGCGAACGACTACTGTGTTTCCAAGCATAATGATACTCGAACAAGTGATTCTGTATGATATAAAAAAGTAATCCAAAAATGGCTACAACAGACAGAGATTGTGTAAAGAAGCTAATTCTTCCCAGGTTTTTCCATTGAATTTTATCTGTATCGCTAGCTGCGCGTTGAGAAAGAAAATAAGACACACTGGCTAATGCCGCACCCACCAAAAAAAGGAGAATAAAAAAATGACCTAACTGGCCTGGCAATAAGTGTTCACCAATGTATTTCATGTATAAAATTCAATTAGGGTTGTGTACGAGGATCAGGAACATTGCCTGGGTGTTTCAAACCTTTGGCTTCAGCTTCCTTGTATTTGGAGGGACATTTAGTTTGTATTTCTTCGCATACAAAAGTTCCGTTCTGGTATTTCCCTTTTAATACAATTCGCTCGCTCATTTCTAGGTTTTCCGGTTTTGCACTATGATAAACTACCGGTACTGTAGCACCCAATGAATCGATTGCAGTGAATCGGAGATAGTTGGGATTTTTAATTGCGTCATATTCCAAGGGCACAGACTTATCAAGCTTCGCCATCAGGTGGACAAACTTGCCCGGCTTTTGCATGGCCGTTTCAATGGTATCATAGGTGCTCGCTGTATTGGTATAGCTGATCAAAACTCCAATTGATGCGGCAATGAAAATGAGCAGAACAAGATGTATTTTCTTCATAGTATAAATTCGGTTGCAAAGGTAGTTTAATCTCTTTGGGAACCAGAACAATTCCCTTCAGTTTCCCCAGCTCCTTCTTATATTTGCAAAACTAACACTTGTTTGTATTAAAATTTCAGGCATGAATTTCCAATTATCAGAAGAACAGTTGATGATTCAGCAGGCGGCAAGAGATTTTGCACAAAATCAATGTTTACCCGGTGTCATTGAGAGAGATGAAAAACAGCAATTCCCGTATGAACAGATTATGCAATTAGCCGATTTAGGATTTATGGGGATGATGGTAGATCCAGCCTATGGGGGTGGAGGACTTGATACAGTTAGTTATGTTTTGGCCATGGAGGAGATTAGCAAGGTAGATGCTAGCACCAGTGTTTGCATGAGCGTCAACAATAGTTTGGTTTGTTATGGGCTGCAGGAATTTGGAACTGAGGAGCAAAAACAAAAATATTTAACACCACTTGCACAGGGTAAAAAAGATGGTAAGCTATACATTGGTGCATTTATGCTTAGTGAACCTGAGGCGGGCAGTGATGCTACCTCTCAACGCACTACGGCAGAGGATAAGGGTGATTATTATTTATTGAATGGGACCAAAAACTGGATTACTAACGGGGGAAATGCTTCGGTATACCTTGTTATTGCACAAACGGATCCTTCCAAAGGTTCCAGAGGAATTAATTGTTTGATTGTTGAAAAAGATTGGCCCGGAGTAGTGGTGGCTGCGAAGGAAAATAAGATGGGTATACGCGCCAGTGATACGCACACTGTTTTATTCAATGATGTAAAAGTGCCAAAAGAAAATCGAGTCGGTCCGGATGGTTTTGGTTTTACATTCGCTATGAAAACATTAGCGGGTGGACGAATTGGTATTGCTGCGCAAGCACTCGGTATTGCCAGTGGGGCATATGAACTTTCCAAATCGTATGCAAAAACAAGAAAGGCATTTGGGACAGAAATAATGAATCACCAAATCATTGCTTTCAAGCTTGCTGATATGGCTACGCGAACTGATGCTGCTCGATTACTTTGCTTAAAGTCAGCCTGGGAAAAAGACCAGGGACTGGATTATACGGTTAGTTCATCCATGGCTAAAGTATTTGCCTCTGAAACAGCCATGTGGGCCGCCACCGAGGCAGTTCAAATACACGGCGGTTATGGTTACGTGAAGGAATACCATGTGGAGCGACTCATGCGTGATGCTAAAATCACACAGATCTATGAGGGTACCAGCGAGGTGCAGCGAATTGTGATCAGCAGAGGTATTTTAAAGTAGTTTTGCGGCATGCCAGTGCAACCGGAACTCTTTTTTAAGCTCAAGGAAGAAATTAATGCTAGTGGAGCCACGCTGGTGGCGGTGTCTAAAAAGAAATCTGTAGAGGAAATTAAAGCGCTCTATGATTTAGGGCAACGCGATTTTGGTGAAAACTATGTGCAGGAATTACTCCAAAAACAACCCCTTTTACCGGACGATATACGTTGGCATTTCATTGGACATTTGCAACGAAATAAGGTAAAGTCAATTCTTCCGTTTTGCACATTGATACAGGGTGTTGATCGGTTAGAGTTGCTGGAAGAAATCAACAAACAGGCTTCAAAATTAGAGCGTGTGGTAGATTGTTTATTGCAAGTTCACATCGCAACAGAAGAGTCAAAATTTGGTTTTGATAGCGCCGAACTTTCTGCCGTACTACCAGCACTTTCCGGCTACTCTCATGTACGAGTGGTTGGACTAATGGGAATGGCAAGTTTTACGGACAATCTTTCGCAGGTCAGCGCTGAGTTTCGGTTATTGAAAAAACTATTTGATCAATATCGGTCTTATTTTTTAATTCCTGATCCTTTTTTATCAATGGGAATGAGTGGCGATTACAAGATCGCATTGCAAGAAGGAAGCACTATGATACGAATTGGGAGCTTATTGTTCGGCGCCAGACAGTAGGGTTAGGCTTTACATCATTTTTATTGTGTTATCTTAGCACCTCTTTTTAGCCTATTTACATGGAGAGAAGCTTAAACTTTTTAGAGGAAATAATTGAATCCGATTTAAAAAACGGGAAATATACTTCTATTGTTACACGCTTTCCTCCAGAGCCTAATGGATACCTTCATATAGGTCATGCCTCTAGTATTTGTTTAAATTTTGGTTTGACGCAACGTTATCCTGGCTACACTAATCTTCGTTTTGATGACACTAATCCTGTTACGGAGGATACAGAATACGTTGAAAGCATCAAAGAGGATGTTCGTTGGCTTGGTTTTGAGTGGAAGCATGAACGTTATGCCAGCGACTATTTTGATCAATTGTATGACTATGCACATGCGCTGATTGATAAAGACTTGGCCTATGTAGATGATTTAACAGCCGATGAAATTGCTGCACAAAAAGGTACGCCTACAGAACCAGGTGTCAATAGTCCCTATCGAAGCCGTTCAATTGCAGAGAACAAAGATCTTTTTGTTCGGATGAAAAATGGGGAATTTCCCGATGGGGCTAAAACCTTACGCGCAAAAATAGATATGTCGCATTCAAATATGTTGATGCGCGATCCCATCTTGTATCGTATTAAGCACGCTGCTCATCATAGAACAGGTAGTCGCTGGTGCATTTATCCCATGTATGATTTTGCGCACGGACAAAGTGATTCTATTGAGCAAATCACCCATTCTATTTGTACGCTTGAGTTTGTGCCACACCGAGAGCTGTATGATTGGTTGATTCAGCAACTGGCTATTTATCCCTCTCATCAATATGAGTTTGCACGTCGAAATATTAACTACACTGTTACGAGCAAACGCAAGTTGTTACAATTGGTAACTGAAAAAAAGGTTTCAGGTTGGGATGACCCTCGAATGCCAACGATCAGCGGTTTACGTCGTAGAGGATACACTCCTGAGAGTATTCGAGAATTTTGCGAACGCATTGGCGTTGCAAAACGGGAAAATATGGTAGATGTGGGGCTATTGGAGTTTTGTGTTCGCGAGCATCTAAATAAAATCTCACTTCGACGTATGGTGGTGTTTGATCCTTTGAAAGTAGTGATCACTAATTACGAAGGCGAGGAATTTTTATCATCGGAAAATAACCCCGAAGATCCAACTACTGGAACAAGGCCGATTCCATTTAGCAAAGAGATTTATATAGAACGCGATGACTTTATGGAGAACCCTCCAAAAAAGTATTTTAGGCTGGCACCCGGACAGCTTGTACGTTTAAAAAGTGCCTACATAATCAAGTGTGATGAAGTGATTAAGGATCCAGATGGTAACGTAACTGAATTGCACTGCACCTATATCCCCAATAGTAAAAGCGGTTCAGACACAAGTGGCATAAACGTGAAGGGTACCTTGCACTGGGTTAGTGCAGCACAGGCTGTACAAGTAGAAGTCAGGTTGTATGATCGCTTATTTAGTGTTGAAGATCCAACAGATGAATCACAGGATTTTATGCATTACCTCAATCCAAGCTCTCTGACTGTTTTGCCCACTGTTATGGCAGAGCCTTCGTTGTTGGAGGCGTCACCAGCGGAGCGTTTTCAGTTTATTCGCAAAGGTTATTTTGTATTGGATAAAGAAAGTACTGCACAGCGACTTGTATTCAATAAGACAGTGGGCTTAAAAGATGGATGGACCCCAGAAAAAGGAAAATAAGCTCTATTGGTGTTCTCCAAATACTTTTCTCAACGTATCTGCAATTTCTCCCAGTGTGCAATAGTTTTCTACAGCAGCGATAACGGCAGGCATTAAATTACTTCCGTCTAATGCATATTTTTTAATTTGCTCTAGACTGTCAACGCATTGCTGGTTGTTTCGCTTTGCTTTTAACTGATTCAAACGTTCCATTTGTTTATTGCGAATGGACTCATCAATTTTAAGTATCGGAATTTTTGATTCCTCTTTTTGAATAAATTGATTGACGCCTACAATAATCTTTTCTTTTTTTTCCAATTGTTGTTGAAAACGGTAAGCGCTGGCTGCAATTTCATCTTGCATGTATCCTTGTTCAATCGCAGCTACACTGCCTCCCATTTTTTGAATCGTATCAATGATTTGGCCTGCCTCTTTCTCCATCTCATTGGTTAGGCTTTCAATAAAATAGGATCCTGCTAATGGATCTGCTGTATCTGGCACGCCACTTTCATGTGCAATGATTTGCTGTGTACGCAGTGCGATACGAGCGGCTTCTTCGGTTGGTAAACTTAATGCCTCATCATATCCATTGGTGTGAAGGGACTGTGTGCCACCCAAAACAGCGGCTAAGGACTGTATGGTTACACGTGCGATATTGTTTAAAGGTTGTTGCGCTGTCAATGTACTACCGCCGGTTTGAGTATGAAAGCGAAGCATCATGGCTTTTGGGTCTTTAGCGCCCAACTCTTTCATCATCTTTGCCCACATTCTTCTGGCTGCTCTGAATTTTGCAATTTCTTCAAAAAGATTATTGTGCGCATTGAAGAAAAAAGAAAGCCTTTTTCCAAATACATCAATGTTTAATCCTTTTTTTAATGCAGCTTCTACATAAGCTCTTCCGTTGCTCAGTGTAAAGGCGATTTCCTGTGCAGCTGTGCTGCCCGCCTCACGAATATGATACCCTGATATGGATATTGTATTCCATTTTGGCAACTCGGCGCTACACCATTCAAAAATATCTGTGATAATGCGCATAGAGGGCTGCGGTGGGTAGATATAGGTTCCGCGTGCTGCATACTCTTTTAGGATATCATTTTGGATGGTACCGTTAATTTCTTTGAGATCACAACCTTGTTTTTTTGCCAATGCCACATAAAGCGCCAGTAATATGAATCCTGTTGCATTAATAGTCATGGACGTACTAATCGTGTCCAGCTTTATATTTTTGAACAGGATCTCCATGTCTTCTAAGGAGTCTATAGCAACACCAACTTTTCCTACTTCGCCCTCTGATAGAGGGTGATCACTATCGTAACCAATTTGCGTCGGTAGATCAAAGGCAACACTTAATCC
>DDPN01000020.1:23133-26485 GCA_002342205.1 Chitinophagaceae bacterium UBA2467
CGACCTCTGTACATGTCTGGCTGTACTCCACGCGTATAGGGGAACTCACCGGGTAATTCAGGACTAACCGATCCACTATCAGTGGCTGCGTACACTTTTTTTATTTCTATACCAGAATCTGTAAATTTTTTTGAATTGTCCATAATAAGAGTTTAGGTGGACATCAATTTTTTTGCTTCTCGATTCAACGTTTGAGTGACAATTTCAAAAAGCGGTCCTTCGGGTCTGGCCATTTCTGTCTCCAAGATTTTTCTTGTAAAGACTGAAGCTGTTTCATGGGAGGGGAGAGAAGAAAATAGTTGGTTAATAAATAAGATCTCTTGCTCCTTTAAATTTTTTACCGCATCCCAGGCAATAGGGCTCACATAGAGCTGCTGTGTGGAATTGTACTCGAACTCTTGTCTGATGTTTTCAATCAAAATTTGCTTCATTTCTAGTGCCGAGTAGTTTGGCTGATAAAGTCGGTTGATTAGTTGGGGGAGTGAAATCCTTTCCGCTAAAAGCACGAGTCGCTCGTAAGCCTGTAATCGCAAAGGGGTTGTTTCGAAGGTCGGCTGGCTAGGTTGAAAATTATTCCTGGATCGGGAATTGATAAAGGCAAGTGTGGCCACCACGATTCCAATTATAGAGAGAACTAGACTAATTAATTGTGTATCTAACTGCATGAGGCGGATATTGTCAAAATGTAAAAGTAAATGGATTCAGCAGGTTTTTATAATTTTGAATTATGGAATTAATTGAAACAGTGCCCGTATCATTAACAACGGGGGCCATCAGTGCCATCAAAAAGTTAAGAGAGGAACCCGACTTCAATTCTGAAAAGCATCTTCGCTTTGGAGTCAAAGGAGGGGGTTGCTCAGGAATGACGTACGTGCTTGAATTTGATTTTGCTACAGATAAAGATCTGCATTTTAATATTGATGGGATATCCTGCATAATGGAAAAGTCTCACGAGATTTATCTTCAAGGAATGCAGGTGGATTGGCAGGACGGACTACAGAATAGGGGGTTTACATTTACCAATCCTAATGCTAGTAAAACCTGTGGTTGTGGAACCAGCTTCGCCGTGTAGTATAGCTTAAGCATTTTACATAAAAAAACCGGAAGTGTTTACTTCCGGTTTTTTAGTAGGATCTCTTTAACTTATCCTTTATTCTTTTTCTTCGATTTTCCTTGTAAGTCTACCAGGATCGGTGCAGCTACAAAAATGGATGAGTATACACCGGTTATAACACCAACGAGCATTGCAAAGGCAAATCCTCTTGTTACTTCACCACCTAACAAGAATAATATCAAAATAGTTAAGAACACAGTCAACGAAGTCATGATCGTTCTGCTCAAGGTTTCGTTGATGGCTCGGTTAATAACCTCGCCCATTGGTGCGTTTGGCATGAGTCTAGAATCTTCACGAATTCGGTCAAACACAATAACGGTGTCATTCATTGAGAATCCAATCACCGTTAACACAGCAGCAATAAAATGCTGGTCGATTTCCAATGGGAATGGAACCAGTTCCTTGGCAAAAGAGAAGACGATTAAAGTAACAAAAACGTCGTGTAAGAGGGCTACAATTGTACCTAATGAGTATCTCCAGTCGCGGAAGCGGATGAAGATGTATAGGAAAATTACCAAAAGGGCAAAGAGTGTAGCTTTTACAGCACCCGTTTTTAAGTCGTCAGAAATGGTTGGTAATACCTTTTTAGTTTGAGGAAGATATCGTTCTGACTTGAATTCTTGGAAAGAGAGATTGGTGGGTATGTACTTTTTAAGTCCTTCATACAACCTGTATTCTACAATAGAATCAGCAACCGAGCCTCTTGTATCTTTAATCAAGTAGGATGTAGTGATTTCTAATTTTGAGTTGTCACCAATGGTCTTTATGATTGTATTTTCTCCTTCAAATGATTGATTAAGATCTTTACGTACAGATTCCATGTCAACCTTAGTGGGGAATTGCACTGTATAGCTTCTACCACCATTGAACTCTACTCCATAATTGAATCCGTTGAAGAAGGAGCCAATGCCTCCTAACAACACTACAATAGAAATTACATAAGCAACTTTTCTATATTCTATAAACTTATACTTGGCGTGCTGGAATATGCGGGTTGAAACAGCTGTAAAATACTCGACATGCTTTTTCTTATTCGTGAATAAATCACTTACCCAGCGGCTAACCAGGATACCACAGAAAAGAGAAAGCAATAATCCTAAAATCTGCGTCGTAGCAAAGCCTTTTACAGGTCCTAATCCAAAATAGAAAAGAATAATTGCTGTTAGGAGGGTAGTGATGTGTCCATCCAGTACAGGAGGGAGAGAACGACTATATCCATCACTAATAGCAGTCAAATAACTTTTTCCTCTCTTTAATTCCTCTTTGATACGCTCGTAAATAACCACGTTGGTATCAACTGCCATACCAATGGTCAGTACTAAGCCGGCAATACCAGGTGCTGTTAATGTAGCGCCTAACCCAGCCAGAATTCCTACTGTGAAAAGAAGGTTTAAAATAAGAGCAATGTTAGCAATCCAACCGCTCGTGTTGTAATAAAGTAGCATGAGTGCAAAAATCACCAAGAAGGAAACGATGAAGCTCATAGAGCCACCATGAATGGCTTCCTCACCCAGTGTTGGACCCACTTGTTGCTCTTGTACAATTTTTGCAGGGGCGGGGAGTTTACCAATTTTCAAAATATTTGCAAGATCCGCAGCTTCCTGTTGTGAGTAATTACCAGAAATTGAGGAAACACCATTAGGGATTGGAGAAATAACATTGGGGGCAGATTGAACCACATTGTCCAATACAATCGCTATTGGATTTCCAACATTTTCTTCTGTCATTCTTTTCCAAATAGCTGCTCCTGCAGGACGCATGGTCATTTCTATTTGTACTTTTCCATATTGATCAAAATCTTGACGTGCATCAGAAATTGCATCGCCTTCTAACTTGGCAGTAGTTCTGTTATAAGTTTTCAAGGCATAAAGTGACACAATAGAAGCAGAAACTCCTTTTGCATCTTTATCTGGAACGCCATAGGCCCAAATAACATCCGAAGGGAAATTATTTGTGAATTCATTCAGATAAGAGCGAACTAACGCTGTATCTTTTACTGCAACCATGGCAGTAGCTCCCTGGTATACAACAGTGCCTTTCTCGTCCTGGTAAGGTTGAATAAATTGAATATAGTTGGTGATAGAATTAGAAGGAAGGGAAGCGGTATTTGCCTTCTTGCTCGTGTCTGTTGATTTGTTGGTTATCGCATCAGAAAGTTTCTTAGTGGCTCCAGTGTCTTTTGTTTCTGTTGCTGCAGTTGTTTTTGCAACAGAAGATGAATCTTTCTTAGCTGTAGTG
>DDPN01000071.1:0-1502 GCA_002342205.1 Chitinophagaceae bacterium UBA2467
GATCGCAATGCAACAGTTCTGTGTGTTAGTATGCCTAATGATAATAGACTGTATACCACTTCTAATAAATCAGCCTGGAGAAACTACTTGATCTCAGTAAGTACGTTGGAAATTGAATCCAATGCAAATGGTGCGCCATTATCACTGTTCAGTAACATTGCGGAAGCAGAGCGTAATGTGCTCAAGTCAAAAATTTATCAGTAATAGTTAACTGAGTTCTTCAAACTGACCTGTTTGTTTATTCTTGCGTACGTTGGTAGCATGAAACCATTTCCCATTCATGGCAACATATGTACCATGCGGCAAGGTTTGTGCAAATGCTAATGCACTGCCTAAGTTGAATAAACCATCCGAGCTACCAAATTTGATAGGAATCATAGCTCCTGTGAGTACAATGGTTTTCCCTTTTACTTTTTCAGCTAATAGGGCAGCGGTTTGCGCCATGGTATCTGTTCCGTGCGTGATCACAATCTGCGTTTCTTCACAGCTAAGACATTGATGTACGATTAACTCGCGGTCCTCATCCGTCATTTCTAAACTATCAATCATCATGAGTGTACGCGTTTCAACTGGAACCTTGCAACGACCCAGCTCTAATAGGTCGTGCATATGCGTGTCTTTAAAAAAAAGTTGCCCGGTTAATTCGTTGTATTCTTTATCAAATGTGCCTCCCGTAATGAAAATTCGCACAGCCATATCCAAAATTTAATGTGAAGGTAGGGCAAGCCTGGGACAGATGATTTAGTAACTTCGTAAAACAAAAAAGGTCCTTCCGTAGAAACGGACTGACCTCTAACGATTGCTTGCCATATGAAAATCTTGCGCCGAAGCGAAAGCGATAATTCGATTAATAAGAACTGATGTAAAAGTAGCGCCGGCCTACCCGTCTGTCAAATCAACTCATGCGTATTTATAGCATGGCTAACGGGTTAACAAGTTGCTAAAACCTTTGTCCAGCAAGGGTTTCAGCCAATATAAATTATGATGTCTAACCGCGGAACGGACATATTGTTTCAATTAATTAAGTCGCTCGAAAAGGGTGAAAAACGCCATTTTAAGCTCTATATCAAGCGTAATTCCGGAAAGGCCGACCTTAAGATTGTGCGCTTGTTTGATGCAATGGACAAGCTCAGCGACTATGATGATAAGTTACTGCTCAAAAAATTATCCGGTGTTACTAAACCGCAATTGGCCAATCTTAAAACACATCTCTACAAACAAATATTATCGAGTCTTCGGTTATTAAAAAGTAATGACAGTATCGATCTGCAATTGACAGAACTTTTTGATAATGCACACATACTTTATAAAAAGGGATTATTCTTACAGAGTTTACGTTTGATCGATCGTGCAAAAGAGATGGCTCGGTCTAACCGAAAGAATAATATTCTGCCACAACTGCTCTCACTTGAAAAACGTATTGAAAATTTACATATCACACGTAATATTCAGCATCGTGCACTTTCACTTTCTCAGGAAGTGACAGAAGTGAATCAACATAT
>DDPN01000071.1:1532-1973 GCA_002342205.1 Chitinophagaceae bacterium UBA2467
GGTAGGACGTCTTTCCAATTTATCCTTGCAGCTGTTTGCTTGGTTTGTTGAACATGGTCATGCAAGAAATGAAGATGATGAGCAAGAGGTTCGTGCTTTTTTACGATGGAGCTTACCCGATGATGCCTGGAGTCTCGAAGGATTTTACGAAAGGTTATACCTCTACCAAAGTATGACTTGGTTTGCGTTCATTCGACAAGATTTTTTGCAGTACTACCGCTACTCGCAAAAATGGGTGGATCTTTTTAAGCAAAACCCGGATATGATTCGTGTAGAGACGGGCTATTATATTAAAGGGATTCATCAATTATTGAATGCGCATTTTGATTTACGTAATCATAAAAAGTTCAAGGAAACACTTTCTTTTTTTGAAACTGTTTCTAAACTCAGCCGTATTCGAGAAAACGACAATTTTAGGGTGCAGTGCTTTATTTATCTAAA
>DDPN01000071.1:2046-2180 GCA_002342205.1 Chitinophagaceae bacterium UBA2467
GAACTCACCCGAAATATCCTATTTGTAGACACGCATCACGAAATGGTACTGAACTATAAGTTCGCTATGCTCTATTTTGGATCGGGAGATTATGGTCGCTGTATTGATCATTTACAACCGATTATAAATAGTAA
>DDPN01000071.1:2278-4388 GCA_002342205.1 Chitinophagaceae bacterium UBA2467
TACCGTTTCATGTCCAAGCTTAAAAACTTTACTGCAGTTGAAGAGGCGATGTTGCAATTTTTAAGACAGTCAATAACGATACAGCCCAAGCAGGTGGGAAAGGCACTCAAAGCCTTGCTGACAAAAATCAAACACCTGGAGAAAAATCGCTTCCAAACCCGAGCTTTTGCATACCTGGATGTCATCTCTTGGTTGGAGGCAAAACTGAGCGGGCAGACAATGGACCAGGTTATACAACAGAAATATCTGGAAAGCCGCCACCGTTGATTAGCCATTCCCTGTAACTTGCGCGCATGCAGGATTATCTCAGTGGCTTAAACGAAAGACAACGGGAAGCAGTTTTACATAAGGATGGCCCCATTATGATTGTGGCAGGGGCGGGAAGTGGCAAAACAAAAGTGCTCACTACGCGTATCATTCACTTAATGGCGGCTCATCAGGTGGATGCATTCAATATTTTGGCGTTGACATTTACCAATAAGGCGGCTCGCGAAATGAAAGAGCGGGTAGAACGAATTTTAGGAAGTGGCGAGGCGCGTAATTTATATATTGGTACTTTTCACTCTGTCTTTGCACGCATTCTTCGATTTGAAGCAGATAAAATCGGATATCCCAAGCACTTTACGATCTATGATACAGATGATGCAAAAAGTGTAGTGAAAGCAGTGATCAATGATCTCAACTTAGATGACAAGCACTACAAACCTAATATTGTCTATAATAGAATTTCATCGGCTAAAAACGCTTTGATTGGTCCCGAAGAGTATCGCAATGATTATGCACTTCAGCAGGAAGATATACGTGCCAATCGTCCAGCCATTGGACAGATCTATGATCAATATGTAAAGCGTTGTTTTCGCAATGGCGCGATGGACTTTGACGATTTGTTACTTAAGTTTTATGAGTTGTTGCGTCAGGTACCGGAGTGTCTTTCGCGCTACCAGCAAAAGTTTCGTTATATCCTGATTGACGAGTACCAGGATACTAACCCGGCGCAGTATGAGATTATCAAATTACTAGGTGCCATGCATGAAAATGTATGTGTGGTTGGTGATGATGCACAAAGTATTTACAGTTTTCGCGGGGCAACTATTCAAAATATTCTTCAGTTTCAAAAAGATTACGACAATGTGAAAGTGGTGAAACTGGAACAGAACTACCGCTCTACACAAAGTATTTTAGAAGTAGCCAATGAGGTAATTCGCAATAATAAAGGACAGATTGAAAAAGTATTGTTCACCGAAAATCCAGAAGGTGAAAAAATCCGTTTAGTCAGAACTATGACGGATAACGATGAAGGAAAGTTTGTAGCAGATTCTATTCAAGAGCAAAAGCTTCGTCACCATTTTGCAAATAAAGATTTTGCCATCTTATATCGTACCAATGCACAAAGCCGTGCCTTTGAGGAATCGCTTCGACGTATGGGAATTCCCTATACAATCTATGGCGGTATCAGTTTTTACCAGCGCAAGGAGATCAAAGACATGGTGGCTTACTTGCGCTTTACTGTCAATCCCCGTGATGAAGAGGCGCTGAAGCGTATTATCAATTATCCCGTACGTGGAATTGGAAAGACCACGTTAGATAAGTTACTCCTTCTCTCCAATGAAAAGGATTGTTCAACCTGGGATATTTTACTCAATGTACGCGAGTATGGATTTCGTGCAGGCACATTGACTGCTCTCGAAGATTTTGTGACGATGATTCGCAGTTTTGCCAGCATGCTTGAAAAAAGTAATGCCTATGATCTGGCTTTTCATGTAGGTAAACAAACGGGGTTGGTTAAAGAACTCTTTAATGATAAAAGTACCGAAGGAATACAGCGGTATGAAAATATTCAGGAGTTACTTAACTCAATCAAAGAATGGACAGAGAGTCCAGACAATGACGAAGGTGAATTAGTTGATAAAAGTCTGGGGGCTTATTTGCAACAGATCACCTTATTAACGGACGCAGATGAAAAGGATGTGGATGCAGACACGGTAAAACTGATGACCATCCACGCTGCAAAGGGTCTAGAATTTTCTTGTGTATTTGCCGCTGGACTTGAAGAGTTACTTTTTCCCAATGCAATGGCGATCAATACACGTGAAGAACTAGAGGAGGAGCG
>DDPN01000104.1 GCA_002342205.1 Chitinophagaceae bacterium UBA2467
ACCAGGTGGTACAACGTGGTGTACTACTTGATGGTCGTGAAACCCAAACCCATCTCAAAGGAATTGCGCGGGTGTATCGAAAAAAATGGATGGGATGGGGGAGAGATCGATTGAATCGTGTAGGGATCAGTTATTGTACCCAGCAGTGGAATGCCTGCGAAAATATTCCCTGGCCTACCGATGGGAGTACGTATATGCAAGCCCCTAATCACCAGTTGTACAAGACTCGCTTAGCACAGTTTCATCCCTTTGCGTTGACGATAAAAGATCGCTCCACCAACTTTTTAACCTTCGATCTCCATTTTAATGAACAGTATCTTAAATCAGTTTATTTATTTGGTAATCGTCCTTGCTACGGTAATTAATGAAAGAAACGATTATTATAGTAACAGGGGTTTTGCTAGGAATGCTGTTTCAAACTTTTGAATCAGCAGTCTATGCGCGCGAAATAAAACTAGACACATTTATTAAAAAAGTAAATGTTCCGAAAACAGATTTTTTTAATGCCGGGTTTATCGATCTGATTAGCAGTGGTCAGGTTAGTGCCTCTGCACGACTGATTCGTTTGATGATTGGTGAACCCGGCAAATTTGCTATTCCGTTAACGGTGTACGGGGGTGTTAGTAATACTGCTTTTCAACAGCAAGCAGTATTCTCCCTTAACCGTAGTAATGAACATTTGGTTACACAGTTTATTACACCCCTGAGTGGACTACTCAATTTAAGTGTCGATGGCATGCCGGTATTGTCAAAAGTTTCTCGGATTACGAAGTGGGGTTTGCTTTACCAAGTGGGTGAGCGAATGTTAACAGGTTATCGGATGAATAGTGGTGTCAACCCTTTTGCAGGGCGTTCACATAATTTTCTAAATAGTTATGCAGTGGGTGGACTATTTTTTCAAACCGGTGCCTGGGAGCGAGAAAACAGTGCACAACTAGGAATCTGTTGGGTAAGCCTGCGCTATCATCTTTGTTACACGGATCCTGCGCAACTGAACATTTTTTTAGATGGCCTCCGCACAAACGGATTATACAGTGGATTTTCGCTGGGCTTTGGAGTAGAGATCAGCTATCTGGTCAATATAAAAGCAATCTATTATCGCTATACAAAAGCACCAGAGCCAGCCTATAGCTTACCGCTGTACCAGTTTAGTTTTAATTATGCCTTGCAGGGAAAAAACTAGATATCGAGTTTTGCATACTTCGCGTGACTCTCAATAAACTCACGACGTGGTGCTACTTCATCACCCATTAGCATACTAAATATGCGATCCGATTCGGCAGCACTTTCAATAGTAACACGCTTTAATGTACGTGTAGCAGGGTTCATGGTGGTTTCCCATAATTGCTCGGCGTTCATTTCTCCTAAACCTTTGTAACGTTGAATGGTGACCGAATCTTCTTTGCCGCCTCCTAATTTTTCAACCCATGCTTTGCGCTGCTCTTCATTATAAGCGTACTCCTGCTCTTTCCCTTTTTTAACCAAGTAAAGAGGAGGTTGCGCAATGTATACATAACCTTGCTCGATCATTTCTTTCATATAGCGATAAATGAAAGTCAAAATCAATGTGGCAATGTGTGAACCGTCCACATCGGCATCGGTCATGATGATTAGTTTGTGATAGCGAAGCTTACTAAGATCTAACGCTTTTGGATCTTCAGGTGTTCCAATTTTCACTCCTAAAGCAGTGAACATGTTGCGGATCTCTTCATTGTCGTAGATCTTATGCTCCATGGCTTTTTCTACGTTGAGGATTTTACCACGCAACGGAAGAATGGCTTGATAACTTCTATCTCTTCCTTGCTTGGCTGTTCCACCTGCTGAATCTCCCTCAACGAGGTACAATTCACATTTTTCAGGATTGCGATCCGAGCAATCAGCTAATTTACCGGGTAGTCCGCCGCCACTGAGTACAGACTTACGTTGTACAAGTTCGCGTGCTTTGCGCGCAGCTGCTCGGGCTTGTGCGGCCAAAATAACTTTCGCAACAATATTCTTCGCCTCTTTTGGATTTTCCTCCAAATAGGCTTCTAATACTTTGGAAACAGTGCTATCCACCACACCCATCACCTCATTGTTTCCTAATTTGGTTTTGGTTTGACCTTCAAACTGTGGTTCAGGAACTTTTACAGAAATAATCGCACTCAATCCCTCTCTGAAATCGTCTCCTTCAATTTCTACTTTTGCTTTTTCAAAAAGACCATTGCGGTCGCCGTAACTTTTGAAGACACGCGTAAGGGCGCGACGAAAACCAGAAACGTGTGTACCCCCTTCAATGGTGTTGATGTTATTGACGTAGGAATAAATATGTTCGTTGTAACTATCGTTATAGCTTAAGGCTACTTCAACAGCTACGTTAGTCGCTTCATCTTTTCCTTCTACCGCAATTACTTTTGGTATCAGTGGATTTCTTCCGGCATTGTTGTCAAGCATCTCGACAAACTCAACAATACCCCCTTCACTATAAAAACTCTTTTCGTAAGCTTGTCCATTTTCTACTTCGCGCAGATCTTTCAGATTGATACGAACGCCGCGGTTCAGGTAAGCCAATTCGCGCAAACGTCCCTCTAAAATATCCTTGTTGTAGGTGGTGGTAATAAAAATGCTGCCATCGGGCCAAAAATGCACGCGTGTACCGGTCTTATCACTGGTTCCTACTTCACGTACTGCATATTGGGGGACTCCAATCTTGTATTCCTGTTCAAATACTTTTCCTTCGCGCTGTACGGTGACGTGTAATTTGGTACTGAGCGC
>DDPN01000166.1:0-2160 GCA_002342205.1 Chitinophagaceae bacterium UBA2467
AAAGAATTAACCGAAATCAAAGAGGCGGGATTATATAAAACAGAGCGCATTATTGAGAGTCCACAAGGCGCCGTCATCAAAGTGGGTGGCAAAGAAGTGTTGAATTTTTGTGCCAACAACTATTTGGGACTTTCTTCGCATCCCAAGGTAATAGAGGCGGCACATAAAGCGATTGATGAAAGAGGATACGGCTTGAGCAGTGTTCGTTTTATTTGTGGTACGCAGGATATTCACAAGGAGCTCGAGCAAAAAATATCTGCTTTTTTAGGAACCGAGGATACTATTTTATATGCGGCAGCATTTGATGCCAATGGGGGCGTATTTGAACCTTTATTCAATGAAGAAGATGCATTGATTTCTGATGCGCTCAACCATGCTTCCATCATTGATGGTGTACGTCTATGTAAAGCGCAGCGTTTTCGCTATGAGCATAATAATATGCAAGACCTGGAATTGAAGTTGCAAGAAGCAGCTGGTTGTCGCAGTCGCATTATTATTACCGATGGTTCATTTAGTATGGATGGAACTATTGCGCAACTCGATAAAATTGTCGCACTTGCAGAAAAGTATGATGCAGCCGTGATGATTGATGAGTGTCATTCTTCAGGATTCTTAGGTAAAACGGGGAGAGGTACCCATGAGTATCGCGGAGTGATGGGAAAAATTGATATCATCACCGGTACACTCGGAAAGGCTCTTGGGGGTGCATCAGGTGGATTTACCAGTGGGCGCAAAGAAATCATTGATATTTTACGCCAACGTTCTCGTCCTTATTTATTTAGTAATACGCTAGCCCCTTCGATTGTGGGTGCCTCCATTGCGGTGTTGGACATGCTCACGGAGACCACAGAGCTGCGCGACAAATTAGAGTTTAATACTAAATACTTCCGCACCAAAATGACCGAGGCCGGGTTTGATATTAAGCCGGGTGATCATCCCATTGTTCCTATCATGCTCTATGATGCAGTGCTGGCACAAAAAATGGCGGCCCGTTTATTGGAAGAAGGAATTTACGTGATTGGCTTCTTTTATCCGGTTGTTGCAAAAGGGCAGGCTCGTATTCGTGTTCAACTGAGTGCCGCACATGAGCAAGCACATTTGGACAAGGCCATTGCCGCCTTTATCAAAGCCGGAAAGGAGCTCGGTGTACTAAAGTAGGATAGGTTAACTTTGCCCGAAAGTTAGAATCGGGATGCGCATCATTATTGCTCTTTTTGCATTGACCCTGTTGGGTAGTGCCTGTTCCTTTAATAATGTGAAGGAAGACAAAAGTCTGGGTCATTTTTTTAAAGACAACCAGGTAGAAGGTTGTTTTGCCAGTATGGACAATGGAACCGGACAGTTTGTTACGTATAATCTTGCTCGGTACAGAGATAGTAGTTATACTCCAGNNCCGTACAATCTTTCTAGATATAGAGATAGTAGTTACACGCCTGGTGGTTCATTTGAAATTGTGCGCTCCTTGATTGCTTTGCAAACAGGTGCCATAAGCAGCGACAGTTCAATTTTTAACGAAGGAATAGTATCAATAGGTAAAGACACGTTACAAGCTTGGCTTGATTCATTGGGCTATGGTGCACGCAATGATAAAGAGCGATTCAAAATCAAAACCTCTCTAGATAGTTTTTGGTTGGACAATTCATTAAAAGTGACGCCCGATGCACAACTTGGGTTGATCAAGCAATTGTATTTTGGACAACTTCCCTTTTTTAAAACCTATCAAGAAATGGTGAAGCGTGCCTTGCTAAAAGAAGATAACACGCTGTACAGACTGGGTTATAAAACCGGAAAAGCTATCGCCACTAGTGGGCACGCTATTGGTTGGGTTGTGGGATGGATTGAAGAAAACAACCATGCGAACTTTTTTGTTTTGAATATTGAAAGTGAAAAACTTGATTCTGATTTAGAAACAGTAGGGGTAAAAATGGTCAAAGACATTTTAAAAGAGCAAGGATTTTTCCAGGGTAACCGATAAAACAGGAACATGCAATTTTATAGTGAATCGTTAACACAATACCGCCGGTTACTGACTCGGGAGGTTCGTATTGGCGATTTGTTATTGGGGAATGGTCATCCGATTCGTGTGCAGACAATGACCACAACCGATACAATGGATACATTAGCTACTGTTGAACAAACGATTCGTTGTATTGAAGCGGG
>DDPN01000166.1:2245-3276 GCA_002342205.1 Chitinophagaceae bacterium UBA2467
GTTGCCGATATTCATTTTACGCCCAACGCTGCAGAAATTGCTGCACGAATTGTAGAGAAAGTGCGCGTTAATCCGGGTAATTATGTTGACAAGAAAAAATTTGAGCAAATTGAATATACCGATGCGGAATATGCCGAAGAGATCGATCGAATTCGTGAACGATTTACACCGCTGGTAAAAATTTGTAAGGAACACGGAACGGCCATGCGAATTGGCACTAACCATGGCTCGCTTAGTGATCGCATCATGAGTCGGTATGGCGATACAGCGATTGGAATGGTAGAAAGTGCAATGGAATTTTTGCGTATTGCTCGTGACGAAGCTTTTCACAATATCGTGCTGAGTATGAAGAGTAGTAATCCGCAGGTAATGGTGCAAGCCTACCGACTACTTGTTAAAACCATGCACGAAGAGTTCAATGAAATTTATCCTTTGCATTTAGGAGTAACCGAAGCAGGGGATGGCGAAGATGGACGCATCAAAAGTGCAGTGGGCATCGGCACATTATTAGAAGACGGAATCGGAGATACTATTCGTGTTTCACTCACAGAAGATCCCGAGTTGGAAATCCCGGTCTGTAAGGATTTAGTTAAGCGGTATACTAACATGTCTGACACAGCAGTGCCGCCTGTGCAATCATTATCGTATTCTCCATTTGAATATAAGCGCCGCCATAGTTTTTCGGTGGAGCGCATTGGTGGAAAGCAAGTGCCGGTGGTAATAGCTGACCTGAGTCAACTTGAAAAAATTACACCCACTCATTTACAAAGTGTGGGATATACCTACAATGAGCAAACAGATAAGTGGAGCATTGCAGACGCAGCAGCTGATTTTATTTTTACTGGTCATCAACTTTTAGACTTTGCACTACCGGGTACCTTAAAAGTGCTGGTTTATCCTACCGCATGGCAACAAGCAGCCTCTTCTAGTTATTGTCCCTTGTTTGATGCAAGTGGATATGTGAAGGCTGCTGTAAAAAGTGAGCAATTGAACTTTGTTATGCTTGATTGCTACAGTGATGCTACTACCAT
>DDPN01000166.1:3310-8603 GCA_002342205.1 Chitinophagaceae bacterium UBA2467
TTAAGTAGCACCAATCGGAATGCGATGCAATCTGTGCGACGTCTATTTGTTGAACTAGGAACGCGTCAGATTAACAATCCTGTTATTTTGATGACAGATAGTAATGGACAAAACCCTGATGAACATCTTATTCATTTTGCTACGGAGACAGGAGCATTGTTATTAGATGGTTTTGGAGATGGAATTTGTTTAGGCTATCAGTCAAAGGCTAAGATGGATACTATTCAGGTGAAAGGAAGAACCTACTTGCCTGTTAAAGATCAACATCAATTTACCAACAACACAGCCTTTAGTATTTTACAAGCAACGCGGACTCGTATCTCAAAAACAGAATACATCAGTTGTCCCAGTTGTGGACGCACGCTTTTCGATTTACAGGAAACCACGGCTCGTATTCGTTCGGTAACGCATCATTTAAAAGGCGTCAAAATTGCGATCATGGGGTGCATTGTAAATGGACCCGGCGAAATGGCCGATGCTGATTTTGGTTATGTGGGAAGTGGTCCCGGAAAGATTACCTTGTACAAGAACAAAGAGATTGTCAAGCGTAATGTAGATAGTGCCGTAGCCGTAGATGAACTCATCAATCTCTTAAAGGAGAATGGTGTTTGGGTTGAAAAAAATTAAGATGAATAAAAAAATCTGGATTGCACTTTATGGCGTCGTGCTACTTGCACATCTCACAGGTATTGGACTGGAGAGTGAAGTGTTGGCTCGTCTCACTAAGCCTCATCTGATGGTCATTTTGGGATTTTTGATGTGGGAGCAGACACGAGGAATCAAGAACCGACTGATTACTGTTTTTATCGCTGCTCAATTTTTTTCTTGGTGTGGTGATATTTTATTAATGAACGCGGTGGTGGCACCTCGTTTTTTTTTATACGGACTGGGTGCATTTTTAGTAGCACAGTTACTGTATAGTTTTTTCTTTTTTCGTGTCATGCAAAAAGAAAAAATCAAATTCAGCTGGTTGCTGTTTTTCCCCGTATTGATTTATTATTCTGTTTTGATTAGTTGGTTGGCTCCGCAATTAGGAGCATTAAAAACACCCGTTGTTATTTACGGCGCTATTATTAGCACGATGCTTTTATTAGCACTTCACATGCTCTACATGCCTGCCGTACGCTCAGGTAGATTGTTTATGTTGGGAGCACTTTTGTTTGTTGCTTCAGATTCGGCGTTAGCGATCAATAAATTTAGTAATCCATTTCCATCAGCCGGACTCATTATCATGATTACGTATGGCCTGGCACAGTTCTTTTTAACTACAGGCGCCTTACAGTACATCCAACGGCAGCAATCGCGTCATTCACTTTTTTAATGCATATGCAGCAGACAGATTTTTTAGTTATTGGTTCAGGAATTGCAGGACTTAGTTTCGCAATCAAATGCGCACAGGAGTTTCCTGATCGAACGATTTTAGTAATCACTAAAGCATCTGCTGATGAGACTAACACAAAATATGCGCAAGGCGGCATTGCAGTGGTAAGTGATACGGCTACTGATAGTTTTGAACAACATATTGAAGACACACTAATTGCCGGTGATGGACTTTGTAATGAAGCAATTGTTCGCAAGGTAGTGGAAGAAGGACCTGCGCGCGTAGAAGAGATTATTGAGTGGGGCGCGCAATTTGATAAAGACGATCAGGGAATTTTCAAAAAAGGAAAAGAAGGCGGACATTCTGCTCACCGCATTTTACACCACAAGGATGTCACAGGGCAGGAAATGGAGCGCGCGCTATTGCAGGCAGTAGAATCTTTTTCAAATATCCAATTGATCAAGCACTGTTTTGTGGTTGATCTGATTACCCAACACCACAGAGGCTATTTGGTTACTAAATCTACACCCGATATTGTTTGTTACGGTGTATATGTGTTGAACAGAGAAACGAATACGATTGATAAAATACTTTCTCGCGTCACTGTGCTTGCAACCGGTGGGGTAGGGCAAGTGTATCGTACCACCACTAATCCCGCTATTGCAACCGGAGATGGAGTGGCAATGGCATACAGAGCAAAGGGTCGTATTGAAAATATGGAGTTTATCCAGTTTCATCCGACGGCTTTGTATGAACCGGGTTTACGTGGGCAGGCTTTTTTGATTACTGAAGCGGTACGTGGCGAAGGTGGTATTCTTCGCAATCATCAGGGTGATGACTTTATGCGTCATTATGATACACGTAAAGATTTAGCTCCGCGTGATATTGTAGCCAGGGCCATTGACTCTGAAATGAAAAAGTCGGGAACCGAGCATGTGTGGTTAGACTGTCGACACTTGGATGAAAAAAAATTCAAAGAGCATTTTCCAAACATCTACGAAAAATGTCTTTCCATCGGCATTAATATTCATCAGCAGCAAATCCCAGTTGCACCGGCCGCGCATTACAGTTGTGGAGGTATTAAAACCAATGAATGGGGTGCTACCTCTATTGTTAATTTATATGCGTGTGGCGAGTGCGCGAGCACGGGTGTACACGGCGCCAATCGGTTGGCGAGTAACTCGCTTTTAGAGGCTATGGTATTTGCACATCGTTGTTTTACGGATGCAAAAAATAAAATCGCGACTATCGATTTTCAACAAGATATTCCAGACTGGAATGCAAAAGGAACCACAGAGCCGCGCGAAATGATTTTGATTACGCAGAGTTTGAAAGAGTTGCAACAAATCATGAGTGATTATGTAGGGATTGTCCGAAACGATATTCGTTTGCAACGTGCCTCACGCCGATTGGATTTGCTTTTTGAAGAGACTGAACAATTATACCAAAATACCACCGTGTCTCCCCAGCTATTGGAGCTACGCAATATGATTACGATTGGTTATTTGATAGTGAAATGTGCAAGTTTTCGCAAAGAAAGTCGTGGACTGCATTATAACACTGATTATCCCGGTCAAGGATCCATGGCACAAAATATTGTACTCTGATTCAAGCAGAGTGACAGCGGTCAGTTATCTTTGAAACATGTCTTTACTGGTTCGCCTATTTTTTCAATTACTATCGCTGTTGCCGTTTGCTTTTTTTCATGCATTAGGCAGTTTTGCGGCTTTTATTTTACACCGCGTCGTGAAATATCGCCGAGCGCTTATTGAACAAAATATTCGGCAGGCCTTTCCTTCTATTACACAGCAGGAATTGGATCGGGTTATAAAATCCTTTTACCGAAATTTCGCCGATACATTTACGGAGTCCATAAAAATGCTGACGCTTTCCAGACGTGCAATAAAAAAGCGTTGCACAATAGACCTCACCCTCGTGAGCGAGTTACTCAAAGAAGGAAAGTCTGTACAGTTAATGGCTGCACACCAGTTTAATTGGGAATATGTCAATCAGGTTATTCCTCCTGCAATTCCTGCACCGTATTATTTTGTGTATCGAACCATTCAATCTCCTGCTTTTAATCAGCTTTTTTTATATCTACGCACCAGACAGGGTGGTAGAGCTGTTTCTGCCGAGGAGTTTTTAGAAAAACGCGATGAAATTTTTGCGCAGCCTTCCGCATTAATATTAGGGGCTGACCAAAATCCCAGTCGACCCGCTACTGCGCGTTGGATGAATTTTTTTGGAAAGCCAACTCCTTTTCATGTCGGTCCAGCAAAGGGTGCCATAACGCATAACGCTGCCATGGTGATGCTAAACTTAAAACGCAAAAAACGCGGCTATTACCATTTGGAATGCAAGCTGATCACTGATAATGCAGCGCGCTATTCCATTGATGAGCTGACCTGGCTCTATAAAACAGAAGCAGAAAAAGTAATTCAGGAAGATCCTACCAATTATTTATGGAGTCACCGCCGGTGGAGACATGAGTGGAATGCTTCTTACGCGCCTATTTATCAGGGAAATTAATTTCGTACCAATTATTTTAAAAGCTGATCCATAAAATGGGTCAACGCGCGCATACGATCCAAATTGATCGAGTAGTAAATAAATTTCCCTTCGCGGGTAGTGTTCACAAAACCTGCTTTACGGAGTATCGCCAAATGTTGAGATGCCACTGATTGTTCAACACGCAGGTGGATATAAATTTCTGTAACCGTTACTTTCCCTTTTTGATCGATCAGTTGTAAAATCTGTTGACGCAGCTTATGATTCAATGCACGCAAAATGACACTGGTCTTTTTTAATAGAAATAGATCCAGGTTCACCACTTGTTCAGGCTCTGAAGAATCATGTATGGAAAGCGTGTAAGAGTGCATAGCTAGGTAAAGGTACCATCATTTACCCGCAAATACTATGACTTTGAACCACTGTAAAATTCTTTAACATAAAATGGTGTACAATAAGCCAGATCGGCAAATTCTTTTTTTAGAAACTTCCCTAGCGCAATCGAAATCATTGCTGCCGCTGTCGCGGAAGCAGTTGAAAAACTTGCCTTATCAGAGGAACAGAGTGGTTTGAATTTTTCCATCCCGTTTCCGCAGAAAATAATTTTATGAGTCTCGAGCTCAGCTAAAAAACTCTCTGCGTTCAGGATCAGTGCTTGCGCGGGTTGAATTTCCTGTAAGGATGCGTCATAGATCGCATAATACACTTCCATGCGTCTTGCATCAATCATGGGGCAGATCCAAGCATTTGAATCACATTCGACAACGGATGCCATCAATTGAAGCGTTGGAATAGTGATCAATGGTTTTTCAAGTGCATAGCAAAGTCCTTTTGCTGTGCTTAGTCCAACCCGAAGACCTGTGTATGACCCCGGACCAATAGTTACACTAACGGCGTCCAGCTTGTCAAGCGAAAGATTTATTTCATGCATCGCTTCTTGTAGTGCAGTATGTATCCAAGATGCGTGATCAAATTGATTCGCGTTCAATTTTTCAACAAGCAATGTGTCATTTGCTGAGATTGCAATGGATGCAATCTGTCCTGCTGTGTCTATATGAAGTACAAATGACATGTTATGCGTACACTTCTTCTTTTAACAGGGAAGCAGGTTTATAACGAGGTGACTCGGCACTTAATTTTTCAAGTAAGTGAAGTACGTGAGCTTTACCTATTTTTTCTGCCCAGGCAAAAGGTCCCATTGGGTAATTGGTGCCTAATTGCATGGCCAGATCAATTTGATTTTTATCACTGACTCCTTCGCTGAGAGCGAGATAGGCTTCGTTAATGATAGAGCAAAGTACACGAGGGGCTATGAAGCCTATTTGATCTTTCACCCACTCTGGCTGTCGATTCAATTTTAAAAATGCTTCTTCTAGTTGATTGAGCATCGATTCATTTTCACAAACAAGTTCTATTCTTTCTTTTTCTAAAAAACCGGTCCATCCGTTTAATCGGCAAAATCCA
>DDPN01000166.1:8640-8774 GCA_002342205.1 Chitinophagaceae bacterium UBA2467
GGAAGTTCAGGACAGGTTTTTGCCACTGCATTCACAACTACAATTCCCCCCTTTTTTTGAAATGCAACTAGTGCTGATTCGTGTTCTAACTTTTCTTCAAACAAAAGATCGATGCAAATAGTTTGGTCGGTCAA
>DDPN01000034.1 GCA_002342205.1 Chitinophagaceae bacterium UBA2467
CGTTGCACCACCTGGTAGTTTATTTTTCTTTTTGTTCCCGGACTCATTACTGTTTCAAGTGGCACTTTATCCTTAAATGAAGCGCGAGCCACAGCGTGACAATCATAAAATACATTGGTATTGAGCCAGTCAAGAATATCTTTTATGTCTTTCCAATTGTCGAAGATGAAAAGAAGGATATCCTTGAGTTTTGAATTTTTACCCGCTCCCTCTGCATTAAAGCGTTGTGCCGCGTTTATTAATTCAGGCTCTGGATTGATAATATTGACATCCCAATTTTCATTGAGCACCCGCCAATAATGATCTTCTAAAAGCGGCTGTTGTAATTGCACATCAATTCCCTCCAGTTCATCGCCGGAGGATGCCAACCATTGATCCGTTTGCAAATTGATTTGCTGAAGAGCAGATCGAAAACCAATCTGTGTCGCAAACAAACTGCTTGCATAATTATTTTCGATTTTAAATACCTCATCCTCTAAATAATCGGTCAATTGTTCGCGCACCTCGGCAGTTGAAAGGTTGAGTGAACAAGTGTTTTCCCTAAAAAAATCCTGTTGAATAGCAGTGGCAGCCCGCACAAAAAAATCGTCATACAGGCTGTCCTGTGTCGCCAGCGTAGCTGCAGTTCGCACAACCGATTGCAAGTTTTGAAATTGAGGAACACCAACTTGCTGCGTAATGCCCTCTTGCATGATCAGGGCCTGTACATTTTGCTGGATCCCATATTTTATTTTTTGGAATTGTTGAACCCAACTGGCAGTAGACTGCGAAAGGGTGGCATCCTGTCGAAAACATTCAAATGCGGTGGGTTGGGCCCAAACCGCTGAGGATAAAACGATACAAAAAAGCAAATAATAGTATTTTTTCATAGGTAAAATTTTGGAGCGTTAAAAAATAGATGACCCTACTAAAATGCAGCCCCTTATGGGCAAATGCCCGTGGAAAATGGCAATGACGAAGGTTTTTTTTCTTATGCACCAGAAGGCTTACCTTCACAGCCTAACCACGAAAATCATTTAACATGTCAGACGTAAAAATCACAGCGTACAACGTAAAGACAAAAGAAAAGGGTTGTGTTATGCACGACGCCGTAATTACCAAAACTGCCAAGGGTGCTTATATGGCCCAAGGAAATGATGGAAAAGGAAATAAATTAACCACCTTGATGGGTGAAGAAAAAGCACTAGCTGCCATCAAAGCAGGAGTAGCTAAGCAAGGTTGGTAATAGTAATTTGAAACCAATTGCAGGAGGTGAGTGCGCAAGTACTCACCTCTTTTTTTGTACCCAGTCCGCCAACGATTGTAAAAAATGCTGCACCCCTTCCATCCCCTTCATTTCATTCACTACTAATAAAAATAACCGACCGGTTTGTTTTAGATGAGCCAACCTAGTTTCAGTTTGCAGGTAGGACAGGATTAATTGAAAAGTAGCCGATTCAAAATAAGGAGAGTCTGGACGATTGATGAAAAAGCAGCGAAGGGTTTCATCTTTTAAACTCATTTTTTCAAAGCCCAGCTCAATGGCCAGCTTTCGGCAACGCACGGTGGTAAAAAGATCTTCCACAGGTTTTGGAACCGGACCAAATCGATCGGCCAGCTCATTTTTTAATGCGACTAGTTCATCCTCTGTTTCGCAATTATCTAGTCGTTGATAAATTGATAATCGCTCTGTAATAGGAGGAACAAAATCATCTGGAATCAGAATTTCTAAATCTGTATCAATCGTGCAATCTTGCACATAATCATCCTGTCTTGCGATTTCTTCTTTAAACAGTTCCTTAAAATCACTTCGCTTTAACTCGCGAATCGCTTCATTTAAAATTTTCTGATACATCTCAAACCCAATCTCAGCCATAAAGCCACTCTGTTCTCCTCCTAGTAAATTACCAGCACCTCTGATATCAAGGTCACGCATCGCAATCTGAAAACCACTGCCGAGCTCACTATGCTGCTCCAATGTTTGTAAACGTTTGCGCGAATCGTTAGGAAGTGTACTCATGGGCGGCGCCACCAAATAACAAAATGCCTTTTTATTACTTCTGCCCACGCGTCCACGCAACTGATGTAAATCGCTCAGTCCAAATTGATGCGCATTATTTACAATAATTGTGTTGACCGATGGGATGTCTACCCCACTCTCCACAATATTGGTACAGACCAACACATCATAACGACGGTCAATAAAATCCAAAATGCGTTCTTCCAACTCATGCCCTTCCATTTGACCATGCGCATATCCAATAGAAAGATCAGGACAAAGACCTTTCAAAATGGTTGCCATTTCTGCTAATCCCGCAATACGGTTGTAAATAAAAAAGACCTGTCCCCCGCGCTCTGTTTCAAAATAGATTGCGTCACGAATCGCATCTTCATTATACACCATCACTTCCGTTTGAATAGGTTGACGGTTAGGAGGCGGTGTATTGATAATACTAAGATCACGTGCCCCCATTAATGAAAACTGGAGTGTTCGAGGAATAGGAGTAGCTGTTAAGGTCAAACAGTCGACCATAGAGCGAAGCGTTTTTATTTTCTCTTTGTGCGCCACGCCAAATTTTTGCTCCTCATCCACCACCAATATGCCGAGGTCTTTAAACTT
>DDPN01000092.1 GCA_002342205.1 Chitinophagaceae bacterium UBA2467
CAGTTATTCTATTGTATGAAGAAATTTGGTTAAAAAAATGTTAACTTCATACTTTCTACTTACCACCCATCAGTTTGTATAAATCCATAGAGAGAGTAGGTTTTGATGAAGGAAACAGCATCTTCGAAGGAAGCGTAACCCCCTTTTAAAAAGAGAGAGCTGTGATCTAAAGGCTTTTTTGGCCCCCTTTTTTCAGCGTGATCTTGATGTTGTTTCTCATGCCAAAGGCCCATGGCCACCGCCCAATGAAGCGCAATAGAAAGGACGAGGAGCAGTCTCTCCAGACGATCTGCAAAGCGAATATGAGTTTGCATCAAGGAAAACCCTCTGGCCTTAAAATCAGAAAACAGACTCTCGATTCCCCACCTCAAGCCGTAATCTAAAGTTTTGTATTCGTTGGGAGAGGTATTCATAGCAATATACCAAGGTTCTGCATGCCCAGGATCGTGGAGGATACCCACAGAAGTTACCATGCCGGAGCGAAATCTGGCTTTTTCAAGTCCCTTCATTCCTTCTGCTTTCAGCTGATCAAGGGTTTTATCCGGTCCCTGATCTTGGTAAATACAGAGGTTACCTTTTAACCGTAGGCGATAACCCCACCCTTGTTCTTGGCACCATTTCACCAACTCAGCTGTACCATAGAAGCGATCACCTGCCAGCATAACCCGACACCCTTCTGGTATCCAACTCCGAACGACCTCCAGTAAATCTTTCTGTACAGAAAAACCAATGCCTCCCTTTGTTTCTCTCACCATCCAAAAAAGAGGAACGGCTCGCTTTCGTAATCGAACAGAAACCATAAGAACTTCCAGCGTCGCATTCACTTTGCTTTGGTCAATCATCAGCACCAGTGTATGGTGATGCTTGGCCAGTCTGGTGAGTAGGTCTTCACCATAAGCTGCCATCACTACGTTTGTATGAACCAGAGGATTCTTTAAGAATCTCTCCACGTAGTTATAGCGCGCTTCAGCGCTTTGCGTGGGTCTGTCCAACACATTTGATAATTCCATCAAATTAGGGGTTTGACAGATTAAAACTCCCCCAACCAGTTCACTGAGTTTGCGCCTTTGCGTGGCTCTTTATTCAGGAAGGCGTTCTTCTAAATCCTTGGCAATGACCTCTATAATCCCTTTCAACCCTAACATCATCTCCTCCTTATTCCTTTTTTCAGAGCGTTTAGAGAATTTCTATCACTTCCTTAACTCTTCGTCAAAACTGATGGGTGGTAAGGCGACACAACCATTTTTCTTTCGTTTTTAAGCCATAATACCACCATCAATAGGAACAGAAATCCCTGTGATAAACGAAGATTGGTCAGAACAGAACCAATAGGCAGCTTGAGCAACATCTCGAGGCAATCCAACTCGCCCAATTGGATGATCTTGTGCTCCGATTTCGTCTATATTTTCAATAACCCTCTCCGCCATAGACGTTTTAATCAATGCAGGACAGAGGCAATTAACGCGAATATTTTGAGAGGCAAATTCTCTAGCTGCTGATCTGGTTAATCCAACAACACCATGCTTGCTTGCGGTATAGGCTGCCCCACCTGTTAAACTTGCTTTTAACCCAGCAAGAGAAGCAATATTCACAATTGTTCCACGTTGATAAGGAAGCATCAAGTCTATTTCATATTTTAAGCAAAGCCAAATAGCTTTTAGATTGACCTGTATAACATCGTCCCAAATTTTCTCAGGATAATCAGTCAACTTGGTAAAAGGCTTTCCTTCAATGCCAGCACTATTAATAGCAATATCCAAACGGTTATAAGTTTTCTTAATATTATCGAATAAACTTTTGATCTGATCTCCATACTTAAAATCGCATTCTAAAAAATAGGCATCTCCGCCAAGCTTGTTGAGCTCTTCAACAGCATTTTCACCAGCTAATCGCCGTCGGCCTGTAAGAATAGTAGTATAGTCAGTTGAAGCAAATTGTTTAGCACATGCAAAGCCAATACCGGAATTTCCACCTGTTATCAGAACAATTTTGGAAGAGATATCTTTTGATGATTTCATTTTATTTACCAATTTAAATAGAATTACGCAGTTTAAAACTGATCTAGCTATATATTCTGCCAAGTGTCAAGCACCCGTTTATTCGCTGTAAGTCAGGATACGTGTAATTACATAGCATAAGAATTTAAAAATGGCTCATAATAAGCCGTTTCTGCAAACGAATCATGCCCCATATAGGTTTTAAGCATGGGAAGATATGTCATGAGATCTTTTTCTTGTTCAACCCATCTCTTTAAACAGTGAACAGCATAGGTATGACGGAAGTCATGAATACGTGGCCTATATCCTTTTCCTCTATGAGAAATGCGTGCGCCCCACAAAAAGCGTCGGAAGTTTTTATAAAGATTCACGAGTGTTATAGGTTTTCCATTAAGTCCTGGAAAGTAATAATCATCAGAGGTTGACTTACCATGTACTGTTGTTGCAAAAGCTCGGCAGCGTTCAGTCAAATAATCTGACATTACAACCATCCGACTATTATCTTTTTTGGCATGATGAATGGTGATGGTTCTTTGTTCACAATCAACATCGGCAACCTTCAGAAGTCTTGCTTCGGAGGCTCGAAGTCCACACAGATAAATCATCCGAAAGATGACAGGCATAATATGGTGCCTGTTAGGGCATTCACAGCAATAGCAACATTGATCCGTTTGTTCAAAAAATTTACCCAGTTCATCACGGGTATAAATATACGGCATATATTTTTCTTCTGAAGGATAATATCCTTTAGGAAGAATATAAGCATTGATTCCTAAACTATCTAAATATTTTCCAAACGTACGAAGGATAGAAGCTCGACCACATTGATTTGCTTGTGCCTCATATGTTTTTTTACGACACCAATCTAAGAGCCCGTTTAAAAAGTCATTA
>DDPN01000158.1:0-2867 GCA_002342205.1 Chitinophagaceae bacterium UBA2467
ACCCTTACTAGAAGAATACCGCAGTAAAAATCCAGTTATTCTAGCCATACCACGGGGCGGTGTTCCCATTGGATGCATTTTAGCAAAGGCGTTAAAAGGACAATTGGATTTACTGATGACAAAAAAGATTGGCGCACCCGGCAATCCTGAATTTGCAATAGGTGCAGTAGGACCTGATTTTGTATTGATAGAAGATGAATTTCCGGTTGACAGGACCTATCTCCAGCAAGAAAGCAAACGGATTCAACAGCAATTGAAGGAACGATATGCGCTATTCAGAAGAGGACAACTCCCGTTACCCCTAGAGGGAAAAACAGTAATTATAACAGACGATGGCATTGCCACAGGGCGCACATTGCTAGCAGCACTGCCAGCGCTTCGCAAAAAAAATCCCAAGGAACTAATCATTGCAGTACCGGTTTGTTCGGTTCCTGCCCGAATGCGACTAGAGCCTCTCGTAGACAAATTAATCAGCTGTGATGATCCGGATCCTTTTATTGGTGTGGGTCGATTTTATGAGAACTTCGAGGAAGTAACGGACGCTCAGGTGCTTTTTTTAATTGAGGAAAACCAAAAAACAAACCATGAAGCCAACTCGTAACAAACCTCTTTTTTATCTGATCAATAGCATTACTCTTTACAGAATTATTACTGCCCCCCTATTAGTGTATCTATTATTGGCTGGAAAACTCGATTGGTTTAAATGGCTGATTGGAATTAGCTTCTTTACAGATCTCATTGATGGAGAACTTGCAAGAAACTACAATGTAACAAGTGTGTTAGGCACACGACTAGATTCCATTGGAGATGACCTCACTGTGCTTGTTGCCATTTTTGGGCTATGGTACCTAAATCCTTCCTTTATAAAACAAGAATGGGTGGTGCTAGTCCCCTTAAGCTTTTTGTTTCTGTTACAAACCGGATCTGCCTTATATCGCTATGGAAAAATCACCAGCTTTCATACATATCTAGCTAAACTAGCTGCTTTAACACAGGGCGTCTTTTTATTGTCATTCTTTTTTTTAGAGAATATCCAATACACACTTTTTTACACTGCCGTTGTAGTAACAGGTATAGAACTGATTGAAGAAATTATATTAGTCTACTTACTTCCCCAATGGGAATCAAATGTCAAGGGACTTTGGTGGGTATGGAAGAAAAAGCAATAACGCGTTTGTTCACTAAATCATCTACAATTAAACGCCCGTATTCTTTACCCATCGCAGCGGAAGACGGAGGATCAAAACTTTGACTTTGTGCTGAATACAATAATTCACCGCTTTCCAGCTCATACAAATTAGATTCCCAGAAATACTTTGTATCCGTTGTGTAATACCCTGGAGAGTAAATCCGTCCATAAATCGTGCGAGAATAACCCCAAAAGCGATTATAATAAATTCCATAGGGCGTATAATAGGACTGACCGGGTATATAATACCGTTCGCGTGTTTTATCGAGTAATACAATCGTAAGAACTGCGTCTACTCCTGAGTCTTTTAATTTTTCAAGGGCTTGCTTCTCTGTTAGCTGATCAAATTCTTTGGGACTATACAGATCACAGGCACATACAGCAGTTTGTCCGCGCAATCGTAATTCCTGTGCTAAGTACTGCTCCATTTCCTCTCGAATGGTTCGATCTGATTCTTTAATCAATCCTAGTACAATCACTTTTTTAAACGTAGCGGTTGCTTTATCACTGGAGCGCCACGAACTGGTAATGCGCGATGAGGAGCCGCAAGCAAGCACCACGAATAGTAAAATAACGGCTGCGTATTTGGGTATTGCATACATGTACCCAATGTAGCAAGAGAAAGAGGAGATAAGAGATGAGCCTAATCAGGCTATATCTGTCAAGAATCAGGACTTTTTTGCCGTAGTGCAATTTTTACAGACTCCCTTAACCAACACATCTACTTCCTGAGGTTGATAACCACGTGGAAGTCCAATGGATGGAGTAACAATATCATCTAAACAAAATGTTTGATGACATTGACGACAGAAAAAATGAATATGCTGGTGTTCGTGATGGCCGGGAGCGCAATCATCATTACAAAGAGCATAACGAACCGATGCGTCTGCGCTTGGAATTGCATGAATGATTCCCTTATCTAAAAAAGTTTGAAGCGTTCTGTAAATGGTAACACGGTCAAAGGCAGTACCTGCCTTTTTTTCAATATCACTGTGTGAGAGCGCCCCTTTTTGCTGCATAAACAGCTGCATTATCTTTTTGCGGCTATCTGTCACACTAAGTCCCTTGCGCTTGAGGGACTCTCCGATTTCGATTGTTTTATTGCTGTGTTTGGAGCCTGACATCACTTAAAATTAGCATCATTTACCAATAGCTTGCGAGCGTCTTCGATTAGTTTTTTCACTTCGCGATCGTCAAGACCATCATATATTTTTCGCACATCTCCATTACGATCAATCAATGCCCAGAACTGCGTATGTAAAAAGTCGTCATCAATAGACTTAACATTATTAGCAGGATCATCAATCGTATAACTCAACCGAGCCATGCTATACAAACTATCCTTTCTTCCTGTCAAAAAAATCCATTTGCGTGTGTCCACACCCAGAGAATCTACATATTTTTTTAGCTGGGGCACAGAATCTGTTTCCGGATCACAGGTATGAGAAAGCAATAAAAAATCAGGTTCAGTTTTTAGTTCCTCATAAACTGTTTTGAGATTATAGTTCATGCGCGGACAGATGCCTTTACAGGTCGTGAAAAAGTATGCCGCTACAAACACCTTACCCTTGACATTTTCTTGTGTGACGGGTTGGCCATCCTGATTGATAAATTTAAATGGGCGTACAAAACTAATGGGGGCCACTCCACGTTTGGTAAAACCAGGAATGGTATAAAC
>DDPN01000158.1:2936-4505 GCA_002342205.1 Chitinophagaceae bacterium UBA2467
GAAGGTTGCGGGATGACACAAGAGTTGGATTTTTGCAACTTTGTTGCTTTTTTAATAGTTTTGTAAACAACATGAGATTCCGGATTAATTGGGATGCCCTTGGAATTAGCGCCTCGATCGCCTGTGCCATTCACTGTGCTTTGCTTCCGTTGTTTCTATCCAGCTTACCTCTTTTTGGAATCAATATCATACATCATGTAGGTTTTGAAATCGGAATGATTGCCTTGGCCTTTGCAATTGGTAGCTACTCGATGTACCATGGATTTAAAAAACATCATCACAGCATTCAGCCTTGGCTCCTGTTTTCCGCCGGAATTGTCTTGCTTGCGGTAAAACAGTTTTTTTTGACCGTACAAATTTGGATCTTGGTTCCTGCCGTTATTTTGATCATTGCTGCGCATATTCAAAATCACCGGGCTTGTCGCATTCATAACCATGCCCACCACGACGACTGCGATCACTAAATTGTGCAAAGCATCTTAACTTAGAAGATGCGCAAACTTTTACTTCTTTCCATTTTTATCGGATGCTGCTTGGTATCCCCTGCACAGAAAAATGCAAGACAGAAAATTCTAACACTACTTAATACACAAACCCAGGCCTGGAACCGAGGTGATCTGGAAGGATTTATGAAAGGCTATTGGGAAAATGATTCCCTGCGGTTCATTGGCAAATCAGGTATTACCTATGGTTATAACAATACCCTGAACAATTACAAACGCGGTTATCCAGACACCGCGGCAATGGGCAAACTTCAGTTCACCATTTTAGTAGTCAAAAAATTATCACCTCGCTATTATGAAGTGGTAGGAAAATGGTATTTAAAAAGAAGTATTGGAGATGTGAGCGGACATTACACGTTGCTACTTCGCAAAATCAACTCGAAATGGGTTATTATTTCAGATCACAGCAGCTAGGTTTGCGCTATTTGTGATGCTTGCGCCAATTGGCACGGAGAAAACGCGCCAAGAGTATAAATGAAACAATCAGGAACGAATAGTACAGAATAGTTACCCAAACAGGATATTGTCCGGGTACAGCTAATCCCGCATACAACCCCACCGTAGAAGCTGTAAGCATCCAAATTATTGTAACGGCAATCGCATTGATGATGCGAACAAAAAATTTACTTACATCCGGATCCCAGCCTTGTTCCATAGGTTTGCTTTAGGATTTTACAATTCGCAAGCGCGCGTAATTCAACATAATTTTTTTCTCTCCATTGTGTTCAAATCGAACCGTAGCAACAGGGTTGTGTGCAGAACCTTCCAGCTTGATTACTTCGCCATAACCAAACTTCTGATGTTCTACGCGGTGACCCACTTCTAATTCCGTCATGTCACTAGGCGTAAATCCTTCACTCGGCTTATGCTCCACCACCCGGGCAACCGGAGGCTTTGGCGCCATATAAGAAGGCTTTTCAGAAGTGGTGCGCTGTTGCGGACGCGGCTCATAGTTTGTACTCCATTTGGAAGAAGGACGTGTTGGCGTTGTTTTTGTTCCAGCAAAACTTCTATCTAAAAAAGGTTCGGGGATTTCATCTAAAAAACGACTGGGTTCATTTTGTAC
>DDPN01000150.1:0-195 GCA_002342205.1 Chitinophagaceae bacterium UBA2467
CGAATAATTCTTTTTCCAAGATTCAACGAGTTGATGAATAGTACGCACATCCCGATAAGCTAAAAATACATTCCCTGTTTGCGCGTGAATCGCTTGCATATGATCAATGCGATCTTTTTCTTTTTCTGGTCTTGTGAACTCGTGTTTTTTGATTTTATCTTCTAAATAGTCTGCAACACTTGAAACGCATACCAA
>DDPN01000150.1:233-5889 GCA_002342205.1 Chitinophagaceae bacterium UBA2467
TCTGGGTCTTGAAAAAAAACATTTTCTGCAATCATATATTGCAGATTTTTTTTTGCCTTCTTATATACTTCTGCGCTATGTACATCTATCCCCGGATCTAGGTCAATCTCAGCTTTGGTAATGTGTAAAAATGAGATGGTATTATTCAATGCTTCCTGTCTGGCTTCTTCACTATTCAATACATCATAGGGCGGTGCCACCACTTGTGTTGCTAAAATGGGGAGTGGACGTAGTGCGCTGAATGGTTTTATTCTTGCCATGATTAGCCTTTTTTATTTGCGAATGAACGCATAAATGAGGTGATAGCTTGAACGGATGAAAGAGGTAGTGCATTATATAACGATACGCGAAAACCGCCTACACTTCTATGTCCTTTGATCCCCACCATTCCCTCTTTTTCTGCGGTTTGTAAAAACTCTTTTTCCAGTTTGGGGTCTTGCATAATAAACACAGCATTCATACTACTTCTGTCTTCTTTGGCGACAGGTCCTTGAAACAAGGGAAGTGAATCTAGTGTAGTATAAAACAATGTAGCTTTTTCTTGATTTTGTTTTTCAATGGCTGCCACACCGCCCATTTTTTTGAGCCAGCGTAGTGTTAATAGAATCACATACACGGCAAATACCGGAGGCGTATTTAACATACTGCCTTCTTTGATATGCAAGCGATAATCCATGAATGCGGGGATAGGTCGCTTTATTTTTCCTAAACAGTTTTTATTAACTACTACTAAACAAGCACCAGCTGGTCCAATATTTTTTTGTGCACCAGCATAGATCAAATCGAATCGATTAAAATCCAGTACACGACTCAACACGTCACTGCTCATGTCTGCAACCAATGGTTGTTGTATATCGTAGGGGAATTGATGCCATTGTGTTCCTGCAATTGTTTCGTTCGAAGTGAGATGCAAATAAGCACCACCTGCTTCTACGTGTAAGTTTTTAGGGATTGTAGTATGACCAGTAGAAGCAGAAGAACCTGCAATATGCACTTTCCCAAACAGTCGAGCTTCTTTAATGGCTTTTTCGGACCAGGTTCCTGTTTCGGTATAGTTTGCTACCTGTCCCTCATCCAGTAAATTCATAGGAACCTGTACAAACTGTAATGTGGCGCCTCCATGTAAAAAAAGTACTTCATGGTCTTCATCTAATTGCATTAGTTCTCGCACTAGTGCCCGCGCTTCTTCCATCACTGCTGTAAAAACCGGAGTACGATGACCAATTTCAAGCAGCGATAAGCCTGTACCATTGAAGTCTAACAAAGCGCGACTAGCTTCTTCCAACACTTCCTTTGGTAAAATGGAGGGACCCGCATTAAAATTGTGCATGATCATCGGGGCAAATGTAAGCTAACCTGTCGTTGTTCCATTCCTTTTGGAGCAAATCAAAGGCGGCCTTTTCTTCTGCAGAAAAGGGATATTCAGCAAGTTCGGCAAGATTCGGTTGACCTGCTTGTACCCAGGCTGTAATCCAAAAGGATGCAACTGCTTTTATAGACTCCTGCATTCTTCGTTCAACCATTCCTTTTAATAGCTTATCATAGCTGCGTGTATAGGAGCTGGCATATTGTCGCACCACTGTTCCATTTCTTTCTTCAAACGCAAATTTTTTATCAGCTGCAAATTGTAAGGATAGCCATCGTTCTGCTTTCAGCACGGTGTCTGCAGCAGCAGCGCTTTGGAAAACACAGTTCCAGATATAGCGGCCCGGATCTTTTAAATAGTCTCCCTTCCCCAGTATAAAATCCCATTGTTCATCAGCCATTAATTCGGGTATTCTGCTTTCCCAAAATCCATGAATTCCCTGCTGTCCGGTGAGTTGACCGTTGTGGTTGCTGCTGGCATGTAAGGGAACATGTGCGTCAGCAACATAGTGGCCGAGCTCTGCAGATAATTTCAGCATTTTAAATACTTCCTTTTTTTGCATGGCCTCCGTCAAGCGGTTTAGCATAACCTGGGTCCACCAGGGTACAATGCCATATTTATATAAACTGTCCTCGTTACAGGCTGCGACGGCATCATTCCACTGGCGAGGTAAAGAAAGAAAGGGATATCGACCGTAATGGTCCAAGTCAATATAATGACGAGGTCCTTCTTCCTTGACCTGGTATCTTCTTTTATCCGGGTCCACTGCATGTTCTTCGATTAGAACAAGGTTCTTTTTATAAAACAGTAGCATTTCTGGGGGCAATAAAAAAATGGCATAGCGATTAATACGCTTGTGCGCAAAAAAGCCCCAACAAAATCCTGTTTCTGCTAGGCACAAAATGACTAGCAAGATGAAAAACCTGCGCATAAAACGGTATGAAAAATTGGAATTAAGAAGAGTGATTGTGTTCTGAATCCAGGTCCACTACACCACCCGTTACGGCATATTTCATGGCCTCACCCGCAGAGATCTTGTCAATTTTTTTTACTTTTTCTCGCGGTAAAATATAGAGCTGGCCCGCAAAATTGTAACCCTGCGGAACATAAACAGCAACCTTGTCGCTGCCCATTTCAAATTTTTCCATTTCCTCATCGGTCAAAAAACCAATAATCCACACATCAGGTCCAAAAACATTTGCTAACACTGATCGGTTGAACTTTCGCTTGTTACCCGCAAATGCTTCAAAAAAATCACGGGTTGAAGTGTAGATGAGTTTTACACCCGGCGTGCGCTCCAACCACTGATCAAATAAAGACAATATACTTCCCATCAAAAAACTGGAGCTGACCCAACCCACCAATATGACGCCGGAAATGATTAGCACGAACCCAAGGCCTTGGACGTTCAGATAGGGGCGAAGGATACTGTCTACATTTTCAAAAAGCCAGTACAGCGCATAGACGGTTATCACGATGGGAGCCAAAATGACCAAACCCTGGATAAAGTAACCAGCCAGTCTTTTAAGTGGGTTTCGGAAAGGTCTTTTGGGGCTCATCGGAACGATTTAAAGCTAAATTACTACAATCCCGGGCGGGTCTGCCACTCTAAAACCCAGAAATTCATGAGATTTTAACACTAGAAACTTTGAAAACGATAAAAGTTTCCATAGTTTTGCGGCCCCAAATTCAACAATGGATACTCGAAATAGAATAGCAGAGAAGGCCGAGGAGCTCTACATGCGCTTTGGAATCCGCTCCGTTTCTATGGAAAACATGGCGGAGGAACTGGGCATGAGCAAAAAGACCCTTTACCAGTATTTCGCGGATAAGGACGAATTGGTGGAAGAGGTTGTAAAACGTCACACCCAGGTGATTCGTCAGGAGTGTGAGCAGATTGCGCTGGAAGCAAATGATGCCATTCATGAGATCTTTTTGATCATGGAACGTGTGATGGAAGATTTCCGCAACATGAATCCAATGGTGCTTTTTGATCTTCAAAAGTTTCATCCAAGAGGGTTTCAGCGTTTCAGCGAATACAAAAATGAATTTCTCCTTCATTTTATACGCGTCAATATTGAAAGAGGCATTCGCGAAGGATATTATAGATCGGATGTTAATCTGGAAATCATTAGTCGTTTTCGATTAGAGTCCATGATGATCCCTTTTAATATTTCACTTTTTCCTCCCACGCAATTTAATATGGCGGAAACGGCACAATTGATTTCCGAAAATTTCATTTACGGACTGGCTACCCTACAGGGACACCAGCTGATTCAATCTTATCAACAAGCGAAAAAAAATAATCTATCATGAATACAATGAAACGTGTGTTTTGGATTGCTGTTTGTAGCTGTATCGTGTCTGGTGCACAAGCGATGCCGCTTGATACGACCCAAGTGCAAACGCATTCTTTGACAGCGCAGCAAGCTGTTGACTATGCACTAAAAAATAATGTGCAAGTCAAAAATGCCCTTTTAGGTATCCGGTTACAAGAAGAAACAAATCGACAAATCACTTCGGCTGCTTTTCCACACATCAACAGCAGTATGACCACTACCTACAATCCCAACATTGCAACCCAGGTGATTCCCAATTTTATCTCTCCTGCTACGTATCAAGTATTAATTAACGAGGGGGTAAAAAATGGAAACGGCAATGCAATCACCATGCCCAATGAGTTTGGTTTTATTGCGGCGCAGTTTGGAACAAAGTTTAGTGCTAATGCAGCAATTAGTTTAAATCAAATTTTATTTGACGGGCAAGTTTTTGTTGGCTTACAAGCAAGAGATGCAGCCATGCAACTGGCTGGTAAAAGTGCGGAGTTAACACAAGAAATTATCAAAGCCAATGTTTTAAAAATCTACTACCAATTAGTAGTGAGTCGTACGCAGATTGAACTCTTAGACTCTACCATTTCCTTTGTCAATAAAAATTTGGCGGATACCCGCGTATTATATGCAAATGGATTTCGTGAAAAATTAGATATCGATCGCGTGGCTGTTCAGTTAGCCAATTTGCAAACCGAGCGTAACAAAATTTTATCAATGGTGTCCAATGGATACTATGGGCTGAAGGTGTTGATGGGGATGCCCGTGCAGGATCAATTGATTTTGGTTGATACGATTACGCCTGACATGATCAAAGATGGTTTGCTTGCAAATGGTGCTTACCAGTATAGTGATCGTAAAGAATTTCAGGTAGCAGATTTGGGACGCCGATTAGGTGAATATAATATTAGGCGTTACAAACTAAGCCAGGTTCCGACAATTGCTTTAAATAGTGTTTATGCAAAAAATGCGCAGCGTAATACCTGGAATTTTCTAACGCAAAATCAACGCTGGTTTACAATTTCTAATATTAGTGTTGGAATGACTCTTCCTCTTTTCAATGGGTTTATTACGCGTTCAAAAATTACGCAATCCAAAATTGAATTGGAGCGTACAAAAAATGAAATCGAAGGCTTAAAGCGTACCATTGATAATGAAGTGGCCGTTGCTAAAAATAATTTTCAATCTGCCGTCAGCAGAATGGATTACCAAAAGCAAAATTTGGAGTTAGCTGAAAAGGTTTATCAGCAGATTAAGAAAAAGTATGAATTGGGCTTGGGCTCACAAACAGAAATTAATCTTGCTCAAAACGAATGGAAGGCTGCGCAAACTAATTATACCACGGCACTTTCTGAAGCTATCATTGCACGCATTGATTGGCTTAAGGCAACTGGAAAACTTTAATTCAAACACTGAAACACAATACCATGAATACGTTTAAAAAATTATCGACTTTATTACTGCCTGTTTTCTTGCTCGTTGCCTGTGGTGGCAACACAGGAAAAAATGGTGATGTAGCACAATTGCGTCAGCAAATTGAAAAAATCAAAAAGGAAAAAACAGCCCTGGAGGCTACATTGCGTGACTTAGAACAGCAACTGGAGTTGGCTGATCCTTCTGCTGCAAAAACTGCCCTGCTAGTTTCTGTAGATACACTTCAAAAAGGTGCATTTGCACATTACATCGACCTGCAAGGTCGTGTAGAGGCAGAAGATATGGCTTATGTAGCACCTTCTGGAATGGGCGGGTTAGTCAAAGCTGTTTATGTTAAAACGGGTCAGCGCGTTACAAAGGGACAAACGCTATTAAAGTTGGATGATGCAGTTGCGCGTCAACAATTAGCGGCCGCACAGCAACAAACCGGCATGCTCAAAGCGCGTGTTGAGCAGGCGCAAACAATTTTACAGCGTTATGAAAACTTGTGGAAACAAAACATTGGTGCGGAGATTAGTGTAGTTAA
>DDPN01000150.1:5913-16439 GCA_002342205.1 Chitinophagaceae bacterium UBA2467
CAGGTCGCAATGGCGCAAGAACAGGTTAATATGACCAATGTAAAAGCAGAAATCAGTGGCGTAATTGAAGAAGTCAATGTAAAAGTGGGTGAGTTATTTTCAGCACAAGCGGCTGCTACTCCTGGTATGGGAATTCGGATTGTCAATAATAGCCGATTGAAAGTGGTTACAAATATTCCTGAGAATTATATTGGTCGTGTTAACAAAGGGGCTAAAGTTGAAATCCAAGTACTGGAAGCTACAAGTACACCCTTTACGGCTTCTTTATCTGTAGTAGGCGAATCCATCAATGCTGCTACTCGTTCCTTTAATGCTGAAGCCATTATTCCAGCTAATCCTTCCATTAAGCCAAACCAAACTGCTAATGTGCGCATTTTGGATTACAAAGTCGATAGCACAGTAACGGTTCCACTCAATACCGTACAACGTGATGAAAAAGGCCGTTATGTATATGTTGTAGAACAAAAAGGAAATAGAATGATTGCTCGTAAAATGAGTGTGATTACTGGTGAAGCATACGGCGGGCGCATTGAAATCAAAGCAGGATTGAATAACGGACAATTATTAATTAGTCGCGGTTTTCAAAATGTATATGATGGTCAGGTTGTAAAAGCAGTGCAATAATTCTCACGCAATAAAATTTAAGGTATGTCAAGTTTTCAGGAAAAGGTTGTCAAAAAGATTAAAGAGTTTGGTCTTACCAGTTGGTCTATTGATAATCGAACAGCCATTTATATTGTAGCGATATTGATATCGTTATTTGGATACATCCGATTTACCACACTTCCCAAGGAACAGTTTCCGGATGTGGTAGTACCTACTATTTCAGTAACTACTGTATATGTAGGAAACTCTCCAAAGGATATTGAAAATCTGGTTACCCGTCCGATTGAAAAACAGTTAAAGGGAATCAGTGGTGCCAAGGTGAACAAGATCAGCAGTACTTCACAAACTGATTATTCTCTGATTGTCGTTGAGTTTGATACGGATGTAAAAAGTGAAGTAGCGAAGCGTAAGGTAAAAGATGCAGTGGATAAGGCTACTAAAGATCTTCCTAACGACCTGACTAGTGAGCCAGATGTACAGGAGTTTTCGCTCAGTGAGATTCCTATTTTATTTGTGAATATCAGCGGTGATTTTGATCCTGTAAAACTGAAAGAGTATGCAGACAAGATCCAGGATAAAGTGGAAGAATTGCCTTCTATTACACGTGCTGAAATTGTGGGTGCCCCAGAACGTGAGATTCAAATCAACGTGGATCCTTATCGGATGACAGCGGCAAAAGTGAGTTTCATGGACATTGAAAATGCAATCGTTCGTGAAAATATGGATATCACAGGGGGACAGGTCGAAGTTGGAAACATGAAGCGTACGCTACGCGTTAAAGGACAATTTAAGCAAGCCGCGGATATGTCTACTATAGTAGTACGCAGTTCTGCTCGTGGTGCTTCTGTATATCTCCGCGATGTAGCTGACATTCGTGATACTGTCAAGCAATATGAAAGCTTTGCGCGTCTCAATGGTAAAAATGTGGTTACCCTAAATATTGTTAAGCGTGCAGGCGAAAATTTGATTACCACAGCCGATGGAGTAAAATCCATTCTGGCTGACATGAAAGAAAAACAAGAATTGCCACAGGACCTTAAAGTAGACTTTACAGGTGATCAAAGTAAGGGAACCAAAACCTCTTTCAATGAATTGATCAATACGATCATTATTGGATTTATTCTGGTATTGGTGATTTTGATGTTCTTTATGGGAGTTACCAATGCATTTTTTGTGGCACTCAGTGTACCCTTAAGTGTGTTTGTGGCCTTTTTATTTCTACCTGTGGCCGATGCAATCGTAGGCGGAAATGTAACGCTCAACTTTATTGTATTATTTGCTTTGTTATTTGGTCTGGGTATTATTGTAGATGATGCTATTGTGGTAATCGAAAACACCCACCGCATATTTGCCAATGGAAAAGTACCCATTATCAAAAGTGCTAAAGAAGCAGCAGGTGAAGTTTTTATTCCTGTATTAGCGGGTACTGCCACTACACTCGCTCCATTTTTCCCGTTATTGTTCTGGAAGGGTATCATTGGTAAGTTCATGATTTATCTGCCTACCATGTTGATTTTGACCTTAGCGGCTTCATTGGTGGTAGCATTTATTTTCAATCCGGTGTTTGCGGTTAGCTTCATGAAGCCGGAGATTAAAGAGGAGAATAAAGTAAAGTCTGCCATTTTCAGAAATAAATGGTTCTGGGTTTTTGCTATTGCCGGTTTAGTATTACATGGATTAGGATTTCACGGCACTGCAAACTTCTTGTGGCTGTTAAGTATCCTAATGGTATTACATAGCTACTTTTTGGAAGAAATTATTTGGAAATTCCAACACCAGACCTTGCCACGCATGATGAACCAGTATGAAAAATTACTGCGTTGGATTCTGGTAGGTAATCGTCCAGCAAAAACATTTGCATCATTGTTTGGATTGTTTGCTATTTCGTTAGTGCTGCTCATGCTGCGCAGTAATAAAATGACCTTTTTCCCTTCGGGCGATCCTAATTTCATTTATGTGTATGCCAAATTACCAGTCGGTACGGATGTCAAATACACAGATAGTATAACCCGCGTGTTGGAAACCAAAGTGCTGAAAGTGTTAGAAAGTGAGTTGCCTGGTAAGCCGGGTGCTATTGTGGAAAGTGTGATCAGCAATGTGGCCGTCAGTGCCAATAATCCGCGTGATAATAATCGAAGTGTACAACCCCATTTAGGTCGTATCCAAGTTTCATTTGTGGAATTTGAAAAAAGACATGGAAAGTCTACGGCCCCTTATCTCACATCCATTCGTGAGGCGGTACAAGGAATACCCGGCCTTGATGTGGAGGTAGATAAAGAGTCAGCTGGTCCGCCCACAGAACCTCCGGTAAATATTGAAATTGCAGGTGATGATTTTGATGAGCTTGCTAAAGTGGCTACACAATTACTGCAGTATCTCGATACAAATCGGGTAGAAGGTATCCAGAGTTTGAAAGCAGATGTCGACCTCAATAATCCTGAAATTACAATCAATGTTGACCGTAGTAAAGCCATGATGGAAGGAATTACTACCGCTCAAATTGGAATGGCTATCCGTACGGCTCAATTTGGTAAGGAAGTCAGTAAAATAAAGGATGGGGAAGATGAATATAAAATCCAGCTACGCTACGCAAGTGATCGACGTAATAATGTAGATGATCTCTTGAATACACGTATTGTATTTATGGATATGAATACAATGCAAGTCAAGTCTATTCCATTAGGAGCCGTCGCTTCTGTTGAATACACGAATACGGCAGGTGGAATCAAACGTAAAAATGTTCGCCGCACCATCCAATTACAAAGTAGCGTTGCAGATCCAACTTTAGTTACAGGCATTAACGCTGCGCTGAAAGAAAAAATTCAAGACTTTAGAAATAGTACTTCAATTCCATCTGATGTCGTAATTCGTCAGCAGGGACAAAGTGAACAGGAAAAAGAAACACAGGCTTTTTTGGGTACAGCATTATTGATGGCCATCGGAATTATCTTTTTAATTCTGGTATTGCAATTCAATAGTATGAGTAAGCCATTCATCGTTATTACTGAGATCTTCTTCTCTGTGATTGGTGTGTTTTTGGGTTATGCATTAAGTGGTATTACACTGGCTACTATCATGGTGGGCGTTGGAGTAGTAGGATTGGCCGGTATTGTAATTAAAAACGGAATTCTGCTAATTGAATTCACTGATGAGTTGCGTACTCGTGGCTATCGTACGCGTGAAGCAGCTATTCAGGCCGGAAAAATTCGAATTATCCCTGTACTCTTAACAGCAGTGGCTACAATCTTGGGCTTATTGCCACTGGCAGTAGGATTTAATATCGACTTTGCCGGACTGTTTCAACACCTTCGTCCCAATATCTTTTTTGGGGGAGACAGTGTAGTATTCTGGGGGCCACTTAGCTGGACCATTATATTCGGACTCATTTTCTCCTTCTTCCTTACATTGATCATGGTACCAGGTATGTATTTGATTGCGGAGCGTTTGCGTCGTCCTATGGAAAAATTCTATGGTACTCGCTATATCGCTTTACTTGGATTTGCAGGGCCCTTCTTTTTTATATTTGTCGCTTTTATGTTTTTGGTTCGCCGTATACAAGGAAGAAAAGTTTGGTTAGGTCACCCCGGTAAAATGGCGTAATAAAGTTTAAATTCGTTGAACACACTTTAAAAAACGATCATGGCCAGAAAGAAGGAAGTTTTACAAGATGTGGTTATCAAGTTTGCAGGAGACAGTGGAGATGGTATGCAGCTGACCGGAAGTCAGTTCACCAATAACACGGCACTGCTTGGGATTGATCTTGCAACCTTTCCTGATTTTCCTGCGGAGATTCGTGCGCCACAAGGAACCTTACCCGGTGTGAGTGGATTCCAATTACGTTTTTCTTCTGATCGTGTTTTTACGCCAGGTGATTCCTGTGATGTGCTGGTTGCAATGAATGCGGCAGCATTAAAAGTGAATCTCAAGGCCTTGAAAAAAGGCGGAAAGATCATTGCAAATACAGATGGATTTGATGCAAAGAATTTACGACTCGCTAATTACCCTGAGGGTGTAAATCCATTAGAAGACGGAAGCCTCAGTAATTACGAAGTGTTCAAGATGGATGTGACCAAAATGACACGTGAGGCGCTAAAGGATGTCACTTTGGGGATGAAAGAAAAGGACCGCGCTAAAAATATGTTTGTGCTCGGCTTTTTGTATTGGATGTATGGTCGTGATATGAACAACACGATTGACTTTATCAAAGAGAAATTTGCGAAGAAGCCCGATATCATGAACAGCAATGTGGCTGTATTGCAAGCGGGGTACAATTACGGAGACACAACAGAAACGTTTACCACCACCTATACTGTTGAACGCGCCAAGATGGAACCCGGTTCTTATCGTTCTATCATGGGTAATCAGGCGTTAACATTAGGATTGATTGCTGCATCTCAAAAAAGTGGACTGCCTCTTTTTTTAGGATCTTATCCTATTACACCGGCTTCGGATATTTTACATGAGCTTTCCAAGTACAAAAATTTTGGCGTACGAACGTTTCAGGCGGAAGATGAAATTGCGGCCATCACTTCTGCAATTGGTGCATCCTATGGGGGATCATTAGGAGTTACTACTTCTAGCGGTCCAGGTATTGCGCTCAAAGGAGAAGCCATGGGTCTTGCTGTGATGTTAGAGATCCCTTTGCTTATCATCAACGTTCAACGTGGAGGTCCTTCTACCGGTCTTCCTACTAAAACAGAACAAAGTGATTTGATGCAGGCGTATTATGGACGTAATGGCGAATGTCCAATGCCTATTATTTCTGCTTCTACTCCTACGGATTGTTTTGATGCAGTATTTGAAGCGGTGCGTATTTCTATCCAACATATGACGCCCGTTATGTTTTTGAGTGACGGCTATATTGCGAATGGTGCAGAACCTTGGCGCTACCCACAAACAAAAGATCTTCCTGCAATCCCTGTTCAATTTAAAAAAGCACTCAATGAAGGAGAAGAAAAATACATGCCTTATACCCGCGATGAAAAATTAGCACGTCCTTGGGCAGTACCTGGTACACCCGGACTAGAACATCGCATTGGGGGAATTGAGAAACAGAATATCACAGGAAACGTAAACTATGAACCCGAGAATCACCAATTGATGGTGAAGCTTCGTCAAGAGAAAGTAGACAAGATCGCAGAATATATCCCTGAACAAAAATTAGACAGCGGTCCTGATAAAGGAAAAATTCTAGTGTTGGGTTGGGGTTCTACCTATGGAGCTATCAAGTCTGCTGTTGCTGAATTGCAGGCACAAGGTCATGCAGTGAGTCATGCTCATCTTCGTTATGTGCGTCCTTTCCCTCGTAATTTGGGACAGTTGATCAAAAACTTTGATCAGGTTTTGATTCCTGAAATCAATAATGGTCAGTTGATAAAAATTATCCGCGACATCTATCTTGTTGATGCAAAAGGATACAACAAAATCATGGGTGTACCCATTACTAAAACGGAGTTAGTGCTTTGTTTGCAAGAAATGTTGGGACGTAAGAATTAATCTTTCTTCATTTTTTGAAAAGCACTGCAAGCCGTTTGCAGCCCACAGCTTTCACATTTTGGATTTCTGGCAATACAGGTATAACGACCATGTAGAATTAGCCAATGATGTGCTTTATGAATGAGCGATTCCGGAAAATTTTTAATTAATACTTTCTCTACTGCCAATGGCGTAGTTGCCGTGGAAGGAACCAGTCCAATTCTTTTGCTCACTCTGAATACATGCGTATCCACTGCCATATTGGGCTGATTGTCGATTACCGAAGTAATCACATTGGCTGTTTTACGACCCACACCAGGTAATAGCACTAATTCATCTACTGTCATCGGTACCTGACCTCCAAAGTCCTTGATCAGTTTTTGGGCCATCCCAATCAGGTGTTTGGTTTTATTGTTGGGATACGAAATACTTTGAATCAGCGGAAATACTTCTTCAAATGTTGCCTTAGCCAGCTTGGCCGGAGTGGGAAAGCGTTTGAAAATGGCCGGTGTGGTTTGATTGACTCGTTTGTCGGTACACTGCGCCGATAAAATAACCGCTACTAATAATTGAAAGGGGTTATCATAGAAAAGCTCAGTTTCGGCATCGGGGGCATGCGATAAAAAATAGTCCGTAACAAATTGGTATTTCTGCTTGCGGGTCATGGCCGCAAGTTACGCATCAGCGAACGGTCTGCGTTTGGTGAGTGGACGCGTGGCGTAAAATGTTGAGAATTACTTCGGTTCGGGGCGATTCCACAATCCGGTCCAGTCGTTGCATAGAGGTTTTCAAGACACCCAGCTTTTCTCGTAAGGTCCAGTTTTCTTGTAAAGCGGCCTCTAGTTCGAGGCGGGCTTGCGCATCCATCTCGTTGTAGAGGTAACAAATAAGGTCTTCTGGAGAATACGTTTTCATGGGAAATCGCTGGTTTTGAACGATTGGACCCTTTAAAAACGAGGGGAGGAAACGATTATTGTGAGAACGGACTATTTTTTATCCGAAACTGGTTTTTCAGTGATCAGAAACAGGTCTTCATTGTCCTTTTTCATCAGGTATTTTTCCCGCGCGTACTTTTCGATGGTGGCAGGATTATTTTTTAAAGACTCTAATTCTTTGCGTTCCAGCTCTATTTGTTTGGTATAGTGTTCTTTGGTCTTTTCTAATTTTCGAAGCTCTTTTTTTCTCTCTATTTGCGTGAACAAATCATTCTTGTCTAAAAAAATTACAATAATTAAAAAGACTGCCGTCGCAATGAAGTATTTATTGCGAATCCATGGCGGAATGGTAGAAAGAAATTGATTCATGTTCACCTCAAAGATAAAGAGGGGCTGCATTCGCCCCTCTTTAATTTATTTTCCAAATTTGATTTTTCCTTTTGGATACAAGGCCGAACTACCCAAGAGTTCTTCGATACGGAGTAGCTGGTTGTATTTAGCCATCCGGTCGGTACGGGAAGCACTACCTGTTTTGATCTGACCACAATTAAGGGCTACAGCAAGGTCGGCAATCGTCGTGTCTTCTGTTTCGCCGCTACGATGACTCATGATGGTATTGTATCCATTATTTTGTGCTAGGGAAACGGCATTAATTGTTTCGGTAATCGTACCAATCTGATTTACTTTAACCAATAATCCATTACCAATTCCCTTATCAATTCCTTGTTGTAAGCGTTCTACATTGGTAACAAAAAGATCATCCCCTACTAATTGACATTTTGAACCAACTGCTTCTGTCAACATTTTCCAACCTGCCCAGTCGTCTTCGGCCATGCCATCTTCAATACTACAAATGGGATATTTTTTAACCCATCCTTCCCAATACTTGGCTAATTGTTCGCTGGACATTTCCTTTCCACTGCTCTTGTGGAACACATATTTTTTCTTTTTGCTATCCCATAACTCACTGTTCGCCGCATCCATCGCAATTTTTATTTGCGAACCTGCTTTATATCCTGCAGCATCAATGGCAACTAATACTGTTTCGATTGCCTCTTCATTGCTTTGAATGTTCGGTGCAAAGCCACCCTCATCACCGACGTTTGTGCTGTATCCTTTTTTCTTTAATACTGTTTTAAGTGCATGAAAAATCTCCACACCCCAACGAAGTCCCTCACTAAAAGATGGAGCTCCCACTGGCATTACCATAAATTCTTGAAAGTCAATTTTATTATCTGCATGTGCTCCTCCATTCAAAATATTCATCATCGGGATAGGAAGAATTTTAGCATTGGTTCCTCCTACATAGCGAAACAGAGGTAGTCCTGCTTCCTCAGCCGCTGCTTTTGCAACAGCCATACTCACTGCCAGTGTTGCGTTGGCACCCAGCTTGCTTTTGTTAGGTGTTCCATCTAATTGGATCATCATTTCATCGATGCCTGTTTGGTCGGCAACATCGTATCCTAATAAAAGGGGAGCAATTTTTTTATTGACATTGTCAACAGCTTTAAGGGTTCCTTTGCCTAAATATTTTTTCTTGTCTCCATCGCGCAATTCTACTGCCTCATGTATTCCGGTACTAGCACCACTTGGAACAGCAGCACGACCCAGCGCTCCGTTTTCGGTGATCACATCCACTTCTACAGTGGGGTTTCCGCGTGAATCCAAAATTTGTCTGGCAAAAATTTCTGCGATGTAGCTCATAGTTTTTTAAAGTTGAAGGGTATTAAGATTGACCCGTCAAGAATCTGAATATTGATTCCAGATTCATATCCGGGCGCGGCAAAGATACTATCTCAGCCAGTTTTTTGAGAGGAGAATCGGCAACAATGTTGCCTTTATTGATAATGATAACACGATCACAAATCGCTTCCACCTCCTGAAGAATATGGGTAGAGAACAAAACAGTCTTTGTTTTTCCTTGTGCTTTGATCAGACTACGAATTTCTGCCAACTGATTAGGGTCTAAACCAGATGTCGGTTCATCGAGTATTAATACCTCTGGATCGTGCACCAGCGCAGCAGCTAGTCCCACTCGTTGTTTGTAACCTTTGGAGAGTTTGCCTATTGTTTTATGCGCCTCGGGTTGAAGTCCAGTTAGTTCAATAATCTTGTCAACACTGGAATCGATTGTTTTTACTTGTTGAATGCGTGCAATAAAAGAAAGGTACTCTCGAACATAGAGGTCGGGGTAGAGTGCATTTTGCTCGGCGAGGTATCCAATTTTTTTTCTGGCATTCAGTGGATCTTTTGTAACCTCAATGCCTCCAATGAATGCAGTGCCTCTATCAGGTTGTAAATAACCCGTGAGCATTTTCATTGTCGTAGACTTTCCCGCTCCATTCGGGCCCAAGAAACCAACAATCTCTCCTGCTGTTACGGAAAAAGAAATGGAGTTGACCGCGCACTGCGTACCAAATTCTTTTCGAAGACCTTTTACCTCAATGGACATGCTACGAAGATAACTCAGAGATCGTCAAATTCATATAGGGGATCAATGTGGGTGCTGGCCTCCATTTCAAAAATGGGTTTAATCAAACCATCCTTGAGACCATAGACCCAGCCATGTAAATGAGGGAACTTATTTTTTTTCCAGGCTTTTTGAATGATAGAAGTTTTAGCCAGATTCATCACCTGCTCCTTAACATTGAGCTCTACCATTCTGTCGATTCTTTTTTCCTCATCGGGAATGCTATCTACTTCTTCTCGGTGTAATCGATGAACGTCTTTGATATTACGAAGCCATTTATTAATTATTCCAAAATTATGATTGGTCATTGCCGCCTGTACGCCCCCGCATCCATAATGACCACAAACAATAACGTGTTTTACTTTAAGTTGATTCACCGCGTACTCCAATACCGTCAATAAATTGAGATCGGTATGTACTACCATATTGGCAACATTGCGGTGTACAAAAATTTCACCGGGCTGTGTACCGGTAATTTCATTGGCTGGCACACGACTNNTATCGCTACATCCGATCCATAAAAACTCAGGCGATTGTAAATGAGAAAGTCTTTCAAAATAACCAGGATCCTTACTGATTTTTTCGGCCGCCCACTCTTGATTTTCTTTCAGCAGCTCTTTGTAAGATTTCATTGCTGAAAGATAAGTCTTTTGTTTCGGAGCTGTTCTTTAGATAAAATGGTAGACGATGGAATAATAGATAGGCATACCGACCGTAATGTTGAATGGAAAGGTTACCCCAATGGCCATCGGGATGTAAAGACCTGGGTCTGCTTTGGGCGCCGCCAGTCGCATGGCAGCAGGAACCGCAATGTAAGAAGCGCTGGCGGCTAGTATTGCAAAAATGAAACGATCTCCGGGTTGATCTACAACAAACTTACTGAGGTAGGCTACCACACTGCCGTTGAAAAGAGGCATCGCTACTCCAAAAATGAAGGCGTACCATCCATAGGTTTTAAATGCAGAAAAACGTTTGGCTGTGACCATGCCCACTTCTAGCAGAAACAGAGCCAGGAACCCTTTGAAAATATCAGTGGTGAA
>DDPN01000139.1:0-19379 GCA_002342205.1 Chitinophagaceae bacterium UBA2467
TCAGTTTCTGCTCCATCTTCTGTAACATAACACTCTCCGTGTTCATAGGGGTTTAAGGTACCCGGGTCCACATTGATGTAAGGATCAAACTTCTGAATTGTTACTCGAAGTCCTCTTGCCTGCAACAACTTAGCCAGTGATGCCGCAATAATTCCCTTGCCTAATGATGAGGTAACGCCTCCGGTAACAAAAATGAATTTTGACATGGACATATTTTTTCCTTTCAATACTACCCTAAGTGACCTTCGGGCATCTGATAGCCTTGTGAAAGGGGAAGTCCGGGAGGTCGTGTAAAATTAAGAATTTCCCTTTAACATCGTTGATTCAATTGCAGAATCATACTTGGATTTCCAAGATTTTATTTCACCCCAAGATTGCCCGTCAATTTTTGCTATCCCACCACCAACAGTTCCTAATAAAATGACAGGTGTGCTTCCAGTTGCCGTATGCTGTAAAAAAGCAGCCTTTTGTTGCGGAGTGACTGTAACCACCACTCTACCCTGCGACTCTCCAAACCAGCATGCATCCAAACGCAGGGGCTTGCCATCAGAAGCCCTTTCGGGAGAATTAACTTCAAATCCTATTTCTCTTGGAAATGCTTTTTCCATCAATGTAACAAACAGGCCACCCTCACTACAATCATGCGCACTAGCAATCAATTTGGATTTGATCAAGGACCCTACTAACTGATGTAACGCTAGTTCTTCATCCAAATCAAAGTGAGGAGCCGGGGAGTGCGTTTCACCTACTATCTCATGTAAATACACAGAGCAACCTAAATCATTTTGCAAAGAGCCTAATAAATAAATCTCATCTCCTGCCTCTTTAAAATCCAATGTCATTTTCTCACTGATATCTTCCAACAACCCCACCATACCAATGGTCGGTGTAGGATTAACGGGGCCATCTGGATTTTGATTGTAAAAACTAACATTACCTCCGGTAACCGGCGTATCAAACTTTCGGCAGGCCTCGCCCATTCCAAGAATAGCTTCTTTAAATTGGAAATACACCTCGGGGTCATAGGGGTTTCCAAAATTCAAACAATTGGTAACACCTAAGGGGAGTCCGCCAGAGCAAACAATATTTCTTGCTGCTTCACTCACTGCAATCTTTGCACCCACTGAAGGATTTGCATACACATAACGGCTATTGCAATCGGTGGAAATGGCAATTCCCTTTTTAGTGCCTTTTACTACTACCACTGCAGCATCTGAAGGTGCGTTGGTTGTAGTATTATTTGTTCCAACCATGCTATCATATTGACGATAAATCCATCTTTTTGAAGCAATGGTTGGGGTTGTAATGAGCTGCTCGGCAGTAGTGCGAAGGTCATTTGCGGGTGTAATAGCCGCCAAATTAAACTGCTCAACTTTATCTAGATAAGCTGGACGTTTGAAGGAACGTTCATACTGCGGCGCGCCTCCACCTAAGACTAATTCATGAGCAGGAATTGATGCATCCAACTTTCCATGCATATAAAAATTCAATATACCATCACCTGTTACTTCACCAATAACCGCACAAGGCAAATCCCATTTTTCAAAGACCTTTTTGACAACTTCTTCTTTTCCTTTTTGTGCCACCAACAGCATGCGCTCCTGGCTTTCGCTCAGCAACAGCTCCCATGTTTTCATGTTGGGTTGGCGAGTTGGAACTTTATCTAGATCAATGCGCATTCCCACTTCTCCCTTTGCACTCATTTCTGCAGTAGAACAAATAATTCCTGCTGCACCCATGTCCTGCATACCAACAACTGCTCCTGTCTGAATCACTTCAAGACAAGCCTCTAACAATTTCTTTTCTTGAAATGGATCACCTACCTGAACGGCTGGTAATTCTTTTGCACTTTCAGCTGTAATATCTGCTGAAGCAAATGAAGCCCCCCCAATTCCATCTTTTCCTGTGGCACTACCGACAAATAAAACAGGATTACCAACACCCGCGGCTGTGGCTGAAACCGTTTCACCCGCTTTTACGATACCCACACTCATTGCGTTTACCAGTGGGTTAGTATGATAGCAACGATCAAAATAAATTTCACCTCCTACGGTAGGAACGCCAAAACAATTTCCATAATGGCCAATTCCATGTACAACACCCGCAAGCAGATGCTGTGTTTTTTCATCACGCAATAAACCAAAGCGAAGCGAATTCAATGCTGCAATAGGGCGCGCACCCATTGTGAAAATATCGCGATGAATTCCGCCCACCCCTGTAGCTGCTCCTTGAAATGGCTCAATGGCAGACGGATGATTATGAGATTCAATTTTAAACACCACACCCAATCCATCACCGATATCCATCAATCCTGCATTTTCTTCACCAGCCTTAACTAACATACGACCCCCTTCACGTGGCAGGGTTTTTAACCATTTAATAGAGTTCTTATAACTGCAGTGTTCACTCCACATTCCAGAGAATGCACAGAGCTCATTAAAATTGGGAGTTCTTCCTAGTTTTTGACAAATTAAATCAAATTCCTCAGCGGTCAACCGGAGTTGTTCGGCGGTAGAAACAGTCACTTCCATGCAGGGTAAATAATTGAGGCACAAAGTTATTTGTTCTCCAAAGGTGTCCACAGAAAAGTTTTTCCCGAAGACTACACATTATATTTTTTTATAATATTTATATTTTTCATGATTTCGCCCGATTTTCTGAGCTTTAAATGCTTATTTGTCACATTTTACGAACACTGGAGCTCATTTTTTTTGAATTGAACGATAAAAACAGTTGCTTTGCGTAAAATTCAAAGATCATGTCAATCAGATTTAACGCCCTTTCTCAACTCACCAATAAGAAAGATGCGAGTGTGGCTTCACCGCATAAAACCACAAGCTTTTTCGCTTCTAACGTATTTACAGTGCAAGTTGCACGTGAGTTTTTAAGTGATGAAGCGTACAAGAGTTTAAAAGCATCGATCAAAGCGGGGTTAAAAATTGATCGTATCATGGCTAATCAAATTGCCAATGGTATGCGTGCATGGGCAGAAACAAAAGGTGTTACACACTTTACACACTGGTTTCAGCCACTCACCGGAACTACTGCTGAAAAACACGATTCCTTTTTTACACTAAAAAGTGATGGTACTGCAATAGAAGAATTNNTAGCGGCGGATTGAGAGCAACTTTTGAAGCAAGAGGATACACAGCTTGGGATCCCTCCTCTCCTCCATTCATCATTGAAATTGGAAATGGAAAAACACTTTGCATTCCAACCATATTTGTTTCTTATACAGGAGAGTCTCTTGATTACAAAGCTCCATTATTAAAGGCTACCGAAGCATTGAGCAAAGCAGCTACAGATGTATGTCATTATTTTGACAAAAATGTAGGCAAGGTTAATGTAACCTTAGGATGGGAGCAGGAATACTTTGTAATTGATGAAGCCTTCTACAACGCCCGCCCCGATTTAGTGATGACGGGTAGAACAGTATTTGGAACATCTTCTGCAAAAAATCAGCAATTAGAAGATCATTATTTTGGTTCTATTCCAGAGCGTGTATACGCTTATATGCGTGATTTTGAGAATGAATCTTACAAACTGGGAATTCCACTTCGTACACGTCACAACGAGGTAGCCCCAGCACAATTTGAGTGTGCGCCCATCTTTGAAGAAGTAAGTGTGGCCGTTGACCACAACTCTTTATTGATGGACGTAATGGACCGCGTAGCTCGCAGACATAATTTACGCGTACTTCTCCATGAAAAACCTTTCGCAGGAATTAACGGAAGCGGAAAGCATAATAACTGGAGTATGGCTACTGACACAGGTGTTAACTTATTAGCTCCTGGCAAAACGCCTAAAACGAATCTGATGTTCTTGACCTTCTTTGTCAACACCATCAAAGCCGTTCATGATTATGCCGATGTATTGCGTGCCTCTATTGCCTCCGCACCCAATGATCACCGCTTAGGAGCCAATGAAGCGCCTCCGGCAATTATCTCTGTTTTCATTGGACAATATTTGAGTAAGGTTTTGAATGATGTCAAAGAGAGAGTGACCTCAAAGATGGATGAAACAGATGAAAGCTTATTGAAGATTGACATTCATAAAAGCATTCCTGAATTGTTGATGGACAATACAGATCGTAACCGTACTTCACCCTTTGCATTTACTGGAAACAAGTTTGAGTTTCGCGCGGTAGGTTCATCTGCCAATTGCGCCAACCCCATGACGGTGTTGAATACAATCATGGCAGACACTCTACGTTCTTTCAAAGCGGAAGTGGATGGCTTGATTGAGAAGGGAGAGAAAAAAGAGATTGCACTAATGCAAGTTATTCGCGAGTATATTGTAAAAAGCGAAAAGGTTTTATTTGAAGGAGATGGCTACAGCGAAGCTTGGGAAAAAGAAGCTGCAAAACGTGGTTTACCTAATGTAAAAACAACCCCGTTAGCCCTGGATGCGATGGTTACTAAAAAGGCGATGAAATTATTTGAAGAAAATAAAATTTACTCGCACCAAGAGCTGGAAGCACGACATGAAATTGAGTTAGAAAAATATATCAAGAAAGTACAAATTGAAAGTCGTGTAATGGCAGAGTTAGCATCCAGCCATGTTTTACCTGCCGCTATCCGCTACCAAAATACCCTTGCGAGCAACATCAAGGGATTAAAAGAAGCAGGCCTTAAGGAGTCAAGCTTTACCAAGCAACAACAACTACTTGCTAAAATCTCTGAACACATTAGCACGGTGAGTGAGATGGTAGAAAAAATGACGGAAGCACGTAAAGCTTGCAATAAATTAGAAAATACCCGCGAAAAAGCAATTGCGTACCAAGCAACGGTGAAGGATGCGTTCTTTGATGAGATCCGCTACCATGTAGACAAACTGGAGTTGTTAGTAGATGACAATGAGTGGAGCTTGCCTAAGTACAGAGAGATGCTTTTCCTCCGTTAAGGACGATTAGCTTTCAAGACGCGCAAAACATTTCCGCCCAGAATTTTTCTAATCGAAGAATTGCTGTACCCTCTTCTCTTTAACTCTTCAGTTAAGTTAGGATATTTAGTTACGTCCTCTAGTCCTTGGGGGACGTAACCAATTCCATCATAATCTGCACCAATTCCTACGTAGTCATCTCCAACTAACTTAACGATGTAATCAATATGATCAGCCACATCAGAGACACCGGGCATATTTTGCTGTAAAGCAGTTTGAATGATTGTATTTATTGCATCAGGGCTAGGCTTGGTGCTTAACTTCAATAAGGAATCTTTACCAGGACCCTCCCAATATTTTTTAACCTCTACAAATTTTTTACTGATAAAGGCAGGATAAAAGTTGATACAAATAACTCCGCCATTCGTTGCCACTGCTTTAATCTGGTCGTCTTTTACATTTCTAAAAACCGGACACAAGGCCCAAACTGAACTATGCGTAAGGATGACCGGTTTTGTTGTAACGGCAATAGCATCATAAAATGTTTGCTCACCCACATGGGAGAGATCAACCATTACACCTGCGTCATTTAAGCGACGTACAACTTGTTTTCCAAAATCAGTTAGCCCTTTATGTTGTACTACTTTTCCAGCACCCGACTCGTCCATTGCACTCGTTGCCCAATCATTACTGTTATTCCAGGTAAGCGTTAAGTAAGACATTCCGCGCGCAATCAACGTATCCAACTTAGAAAAATCAGACTCAATCATATGTCCGCCTTCTACGCCAATCATGGCAACTACTTTATTGCGATGCACTTTTTGTTTTGCCTGCCGATAGGAAGCCGCAAAATCAAATTTATCAGGATGACGAAGTATAATATGCTGGAGAGAATCAATTTCCTCTAGTGCGTCATGAAAGAACCCTGCTTTATGTCTGGGTGTTTCACCAGTGTAAACTGAAAAAAATTGAATATCTAATCCTCCCTTTTTCCATCTTACGTAATCACTATGTCCTTTTGATAAAAGCACACTGATATCTCGCCCCTCTAACACTTGACCACTTAAGCAATCATTGTGGGTGTCTACTAGTATAGACCGTTTATGAATGCCAGTTGAACGAGTTTGTGCCCCAACGGACAAAACCGCCGAAAAAAAGAAGAATCCGATAACAACTACAAGTCGATGTTGCATAGAGACTTGATTATCCCATTGTTTTTTTAGCATCCTCCAAAAACTTTGCTAAACCAATATCCGTTAAAGGATGCTTGAGTAATCCTAAAATAGAATCGAGTGGACAAGTACAAACATCAGCACCGGCTTCTGCACATTTCACAATATGTAATGGAGTACGAATGGAAGCAGCTAAAATTTGTGTTTTAAATCCTTGCACTCCGTAGATCTGCGCTATTTGCGAAATCAAATCAACGCCATCCCAATTACTATCATCTAAACGACCAATGAAAGGAGACAAATAGGTAGCTCCAGCTTTTGCAGCTAAAATGGCCTGGCCCGCAGAAAAAACCAATGTGCAATTGGTACGAATGCCATTTGTGGTAAACCATTTAATCGCTTTTATACCATCTTTAATCATGGGAACTTTTACCACAATATTTGGATGGATAGCTGCCAGTTTTTTTCCTTCTTCAACAATGCCGGCAAAATCTGTACTAATCACTTCTGCACTGATGTCACCATCCACCATTTCACAAATAGTTCGGTAGTGGTCCATAATTGCTTTTTCACCCTTGATCCCTTCTTTTGCCATCAGGGAAGGATTGGTTGTGACTCCATCAAGAATACCTAATTCATTAGCTTCTTTGATCTGTGCCAGATTTGCAGTGTCGATGAAAAATTTCATATGCTAGGATTAAAGTTTAGAAATAAAAAATGGCAGGCTTATTACATCGCACCGCTCAACCACTTACTCTTGCTGCCTTCCGGCCCTGGGAGGGTTCAGCAGGAGCTGGTCGTGTAAGACCTGCCGGGGCAAATTTAATGATAAAAAAACTCATCGCTGAAATGCAGAATGAATCTGGGTATATCCAATCAATTCATCCGCCCGACTCCCCACTGTTCTGCAATAGACCAACACCAGGTATTCGTTCTCAGTTCCCCAATAGTTCCCCTCTGTATAAACACTAACGGGAGACTTATTTTCTGCCCCATCTCCATTAGTCATATAGAGATAATTGTAATAGCCTTGCTTCAAAAACAGTGCCTTTGTATAACATCCTTTCTCTACATCAAAGTCCATTCGGCTATCAGGACCTAATTGATAGCCAGTCAACTCACCAAAAATGTACACATCCCGGCCCCGGTATGGCTGGCCCCCCGGCGGGAAATACGTAAAGTGCACCCAGGCATATTCCCCCTGAAATAAAACGTTGGGATTATCTCGACTTTCTAACACATACGCTCCATTGATATCTCGATTCAGCAGACTCATTTTACCAGACCGAGGTCCATCTGGGTTTACAAAAACATCCACGCGACTAGTTGAGTCATTATCCTGTATGGAACTAATTCGCTCGCTTCGTAAACGAAAACTCCGTAGGTCTGCCCATCGCCATTCCTGCCCTGCCGGAAAAACAGAAAATGATTCATCAGTATATTCAAAATAATTACCTCGATATACAGTGGGTGTCTTTTGAATATGTGAAGTAGACCAAACCCTGTTTTGCAGTAACTGCACTCGTAAATCCATTGGAGAGAAATTATTCTGCGGTACTTGCAAGGGCGTAACACCAACTTGTACTTGCTGGTGCGTAAGCAGCAACTGCCCATCAAATGGCTGCCTAACCTGTGCAGAGACAGCAACTTTTTTTCCAACCACTAAAACGCGACGTGTAAAAATCAATTTTGAAGTATCATCATTTAAAAAAACTTTCAATAAATAGTTACCAGAACGCGTGGGCCCACTGTTCGACTCTGGAAAAGTCAACTGATAATGCGTATACCGATTTTGTGATAAAGAAGAGGGGCGATAGTTTCTGATACGATTCGAGATAAATCCTTTGAGATAGTCATAAGGCTGTAACGCAGCAGGTGTCCAATCAGCTTGACAAAGCTGCAACGTGTAATAGTAATTTTTGGGTCCGGCATTTAACTCGTCAAAATGTAATTCTAACTGTTCGGTAGTACCTAGTTGAATCAAGGGATAAGATAATGGATCGCCCGCTTTGTACAATTTAATCGACTGAATAGAGGAAGAGTAAACTTGATCGGGCCACTGTGCTGTTACCTTTTTAGCAAGTATGCAACTAAAAATAAGCAGGAAGATTGTAAATTGAGGTCGTTGCATACGGCAATGTAATAAAATGAATTGAAAACCGATTCGATTTGAACCTGGCAAATTATCTGGCGGACCGCATTGCGTTTAGCAAACAAAAAAGTTATTCGCGATTTATTCTACGACTCTCGTTTGCAGCTACGGTCGTAAGCGTCATGGTTATGATCATCACCGTGTGTATGGCTGCAGGTTTTCAAGAGGCGGTTCAAAACAAAATCTTTGGTTTTTGGGGACATATTCGAATTCAAGAGAAACAACCCTCTTTATCAGTGATGGAAAAAATGAATCCGATTGAAAAAAATGATTCATTCGTTCAACAATTAAAAAAACACCCCGCTATAGTATCCGTTCATCCATTTGCTACGCAATATGCCTTGTTAAAAACCAGAAATGAAATGGAGGGCATCTTGCTAAAAGGAGTAGACGACAAGGTTGCTTGGAGCAAGTATGCTACTTTTCTTAAAAAAGGTTCTGTTCCAAAAATTGAATTAAGTGATTTTTCCAGAGGCATACTAGTTTCTCAACAACAAGCCAAGCGTCTTCAGTTACACGTGAACGACTCGATTGTTCTTTATTTTACACAACAAGAGGGGCCTCCACGAGCCAAAAAAGTATTTATCGCAGGCATATTTCAAACCGGCATTGAAGAATACGATCGTCTATTTGCACTAGCAGACCTTCGCCTAATCAGGCAAGTGAGTGGCTGGACTGAAAATCAAGTTGGAGGTTATGAGATTTTTGTTCAAGACCCTTCCAACCTAGATAAAATTGCCAATGAGTTGTATCAAGCTGAAAACTTTCCTGCTACCTGGGATGCGATACCCATTAACAATGTAGCTCCACAATTATTTGACTGGCTGAACATGCAGGTAGTAACGCGAAATGTTCTGATTGCAATCATGACAATTGTAGCACTAATCAATTTGATTACCTCACTTCTTGTATTGGTACTGGAACGAATTCAAATGATTGGCATTTTAAAGGCACTTGGCGCAGCAGATAAAACGATTCAACAACTATTTCTTCGATATGCATTATTGCTCACTACAGCTGGCATTTTAGTGGGGACTCTATTGGCGTTCGTTTTGATGGGCTTACAACAAAAAACAGGTTTTATACACTTAGATGAGAGCGCCTATTACATTGACAAAATTGAATTTAAAATCATGCCAGTTCCCATTGCCTTAATTATGGTTGGCACTTTAATTATAAGCCTACTCGTTTTGCTACTTCCCACTTTGTTAGTCAAGAGAATCAGCCCTATTCGGGCAATCCGATTTAGCTAAGTTGCGCTAATAAAATTCCTGTTGCAACTGCAACATTCAATGATTCAGCTCTTCCCTTTCCGGGAATACTAAACTGTGTCACCTCGGTTGATAATAGATGCGAGGGTATTCCCTTTGACTCATTTCCAATTAGTAAAATTCCTTCTTGGAGAGGTTTTTGAAGAGAGAGAGGTTCCTTATTCAAAACTGCTGCAAATACGGGTATATTTTTTTGTGCAGAGAGCCAATGATCAAGATCTTGGTAAAAAATAGAAACTCTACCCAAACTTCCCATCGAAGCTTGCACTACTTTGGGGTTATATTGATCAACTGTATCAAGACTACAAACCAATTGTTGTACCCCAAACCAGTCTGCTGTTCGAATAATCGTTCCAAAATTTCCTGGATCCTGAATGCCACAACAAACGAGCGTAAGATGCCCTTTAGTCTGCAGTGGCGGATATTCAAATTGTTTTACAATGGCTACAACCTGATTAGGAGTAGACAACTGCGAAATTCGAAGGAGTTCCGCTTCGCTAACAACCGTGTAAGGGACAGTCTTAAGTTTCGATAGATTTGTCTCAATCCAGCTGTCTAAAGCAAAAATTTCCTTTACCCGGGTATGATCTTGAACCAGAAGCTCACCTACCAACTTGGGCCCCTCCATTAAAAAAAGACCTGTTTCATCGCGATATTTTTTACCGGCTAAACTTTGAATATCTTTGATTTTTGACTTAACAAGCATAATCTCTACTAGTTTGTGATGCAACTATTCCGGCAACTTTCATCGAAATCTCCGCTGCCGGCCTTGCTTATTTTTTTATGCGTTCAAACGTGGACGTCTTGCGGTGTTATTCCTAAAAAATATCCGGCAGGAAAACCATTTGTATTCAAAACTACTATAAAAGTTGAAGGAAGTGGTACACAGGACGAAAAGGATGCATTAAAAAACAAATTAAAAGGACAACTGGATGACAGTTTGCGATCCCGCGCTGTATCAAAATTGTTCTTTAGTACGCTTAAACATCCTCCTGTTTTTGAAACGAGTTATGCAACCCAATCGGTTGATTATATGCAAGCCTTACTTCGTTCACAAGGCTTCTTCAGAGGTACGATACATTTTGATACTACCCTTACACAGATTGGAAAAGATCAGAAAAGAGTTCAGGTCAACTTTACCGTAAACCCAGGTACTGCTTTTCTATTAGACACCGTTCGATATCAACTTTCTGATTCTGCTTTGCAACGGATCACATTGCAACATAGCAAGGATGCCAAAATTGTAAAAGGGAAACCTTTTGCAAAAGGAATCATCTCCGATGAATTTGACCGATTGGTGGATCTGTACCGAAACAATGGCTATCTGCGTATTACCCGCGATGAGTTAGTTGGAATTTGGGATACATTGGACATTGCATTATTACATCCTACCGCAGACCCACTGGAACAATTGGAATTATTAAGTCAAATACAAACAAGACGTGAGACCCCCACCGCAAAATTGGATATTCGACTTCGACCAGATATAGAGCAGACAAAACTCACCGCCTACAAAATTGGAAGGATTAAAGTATTCCCGGATTTTTCAGCTGACACCAGTGGTTTAACACCCATGGTCACGAAAAAAAATGGATTTGATATTTATAGTTACAGGCCCCTATTTCACCCCACTATTTTTAATGACAAAATCCACTTTACGCCAGGTGCTCTTTACGATCAACGCAATTATTTAAAGACGCTGAATCAGTTGAATTCAATGGGTGCGTGGCGGCTAATCAATCTGGATGTACAAGCCAGAAAAAATGCTGATACCGCAGATATAACAATCAAATTAACACCAGCCCGCAAATATGCAATTGTTGCTAATCTGGAGGGGAGTAGCAATCAAAGTATTTTGGCAGGAAATCTCTTTGGAGTAGCCTTGAATTTTGGCTTACAAAACCACAACTTGGCTAAAAGATCCATTCAATCAATTAGCAATCTTCGATTAGGAGTAGAAACAGGCAGAGATACGGTAGCAGATGTCAATTTTATCCAAACGCGACAAATCTCATTTTCACATAACCTTGTTTTTCCAGGCCTCTTACCTCACTTTCATTCGCTTCCTGCCGAAATCAGAGAGAACGCCCGATCGATTTTAGCATTTAATATCACCAACACAGAACGAAGAGAGCTCTTTAATTTGTCATCCTACAGTGCAGCATGGGGATACGACTTTAGATATCGCAACACACTTTTTACATTTAGACTTCCTAGCATAGAATACAATAAAATTGCACGAAGAGCAAAACTGCTGCAGCTTATAGATAGCAACGCCCTGCTTAAAAATATTTTTGTAGACGGTCTTATCGTTTCAGCTAGTGCAGGATTTTACTATAGTAAGCAGCGTAAAAATCAAATAAAAAATGTTCGATTCAATCTGGAAGAATCAGGATTACTAAGCGGAATCCTTCGCAGCCCCTTACTCGATGAAAACTTATTTCGCTTTGTAAAAATGGATTTAGATCTTTCTACTAAATACAATTTCAAAAAGACAGCACTAGCCTTACGATTTTTTTCTGGAATAGGATATGCACTAGATCAAACTAGAAATCCAGTTAATCGCTACAATCTTCCTTTGTATCGTCAATACTTTTCAGGAGGCCCAAATAGTATGCGAGCCTGGGGCTTACGAAAACTGGGACCCGGTTCCTCCATTCAAGAGTTTGGAAACCGAGGTTTACCCGAACGATATGGCGACTTGCAACTGGAAGGAAATATTGAGTTTCGTTTCCCTTGTTTTAGCATAGCAGGCATGCAAGTAAATGGTGCCTTGTTTACAGACATTGGGAACATTTGGTATATCAAAAAATCACCAGGCAGAACACCCGAAGAAATTTTCAAATTGAATCGAATAGGAAAAGATCTAGCAGTGGGTGTAGGTACGGGGCTACGACTTGACTTCACCTATTTTGTAATACGACTCGACTACTCCATTAAGGCAAAAGACCCGAGTCCCTCTCCTGCAAATCGAGCCTATCAAAATAAATGGTTTGGCTATCCAACTTTAAAAGACATGGATCAATTTCAACTAGGCATCAACTACCCTTTTAATCTGTAGGAGTTGCGCTAGCCAAGATTTTTTGAAATTGCTCCATCGTATAGGCCTCCCGGCAAGTGAACTCTCCTATGCGTGTGCGACGTAGTTCACTTAAATAAGCACCACATCCTAATGCCTGACCCAGATCATGCGCCAGACTTCTGATATAAGTTCCGGTTGAACAAACCACCCTGAACTGTAGTTGTCCTTCATTATACTTTACTAATTCAAATTCATAGATATGAACCGGACGAGGTTCCAACTTTACTTCTTTGCCAGCTCTTGCTAATTCATATACTCTTTTTCCATTCACTTTTATGGCAGAGTGAGCTGGTGGACGCTGTTGAATCAAACCCGTAAAAGAAACCAGTTGCTGCTGAATTAATTCCTCAGAAATGGAGTCAATAGATTTGAACTGTTCGGGTTCACTTTCTAAATCATAGGTAGGTGTGACAGCACCCAGTGTAATAGTTCCTGTGTACTCCTTTTCTTTTGCCATGTACTCGTTGATGCGCTTCGTAAATTTTCCAGTGCATACAATTAATAAACCCGTTGCAAGTGGATCAAGTGTTCCTGCATGACCAATTTTTTTGATCCGTATTAGGTTGCGCAATTTTCTAATCACATCAAAAGAGGTCCATTCGATAGGCTTATCGATTAGAAGGACAGTGCCTTGTTCAAAATTTTCTTTTGTGAATTCCATGCTCAATAAGCGCGTGCAAACAGTACGCGTTGCGTTGAAGGCTTACCTGTCAATACACAAACTCCTTGTTCTGGAGCAGTATCCAAGGGAATACAACGAATCGTTGCTTTTGTTTTTTCTTTAATCGCCTCCTCCGTTTCGGGGGTGCCGTCCCAATGAGCTGCAATAAAGCCACCTTTTGTATCTAGCAAGTTGACAAACTCTTCCCAGTTATTTGCGGGTGTAATATGTTCGTCTCTGTATTGACGAGCACGGTCAAATAAATTCTTTTGGATTGCATCCAATTGTGCCAGTATAACTTCTGTGATGCCTTCCAACGGCATTGATTTCTTTTCTCTAGTATCCCTACGCGCTAACTCAACAACCCCTTGCTCCAGATCACGAGCTCCCAATGCTAACCGCAACGGAACTCCTTTCATTTCGTACTCGGCAAACTTCCAACCCGGTCTTGCCTGATCAGAGTCGTCATATTTTACGCGAATACCTGCTTTTTTAAGTTGTACAACAATCTCATTCACCTTTGCATCAATTGCAGCTTTTTGTTCCTCTCCTTTATAGATGGGAACAATTACAACTTGCAAGGGCGCAATTTTTGGAGGTAATATCAATCCTTCATCATCACTATGCGCCATCACCAATGCGCCAATCAAACGAGTACTCACTCCCCAACTTGTAGCCCATACGTAGTCTAACTTATTTTCTTTATCGCTAAACTTAACATCAAAAGCTTTTGCAAAGTTTTGTCCCAAAAAATGAGAAGTACCAGCCTGTAATGCTTTGCCGTCTTGCATCAATGCCTCAATACAATAAGTATCCTCTGCACCCGCAAAACGTTCATTGGCTGTTTTAACTCCTTTGATTACCGGAACTGCCATCCAGTTTTCAACAAAGTCGGCATATACATCCAGCATCTTCTTCGTTTCTACTAATGCCTCTTCTTTGGTTGCATGTGCCGTATGTCCTTCTTGCCATAAAAATTCCGCAGTGCGCAAAAACAATCGAGTACGCATTTCCCAACGCACTACATTGGCCCATTGGTTAACCAGAATGGGGAGATCCCGGTAGGACTGGATCCAGTTTTTATAGGTATTCCAGATGATTGCCTCACTGGTAGGACGAACCACCAATTCCTCCTCCAGTTTTGCTTCTGGGTCGACAATCAATTTCCCTTTTTGAGTAGGATCTGCTTTTAAACGGTAATGTGTAACTATCGCACACTCCTTAGCAAAACCCTCTGCATTTTTTTCTTCAGCCTCAAACAAACTTTTGGGAACAAAAAGAGGAAAATAGGCGTTCACATGACCTGTATCCTTGAACATCTTATCCAAGGCATCGCGCATGTTTTCCCATAAGGCAAATCCGTAAGGCTTGATTACCATACAGCCCCGCACAGCAGAGTAATCAGCTAACTCTGCCTTTAGGACAAGATCATTATACCATTGCGAATAATCTTGGGAACGTGCGGTGATTGCTTTACTCATGTGTATTAAGTTATACCTGTAATTCTTTTGCTTTTTTTAACATTCGACCCGTGTGATATCTGCACAATTGCCGAACTTCGTACCAGATCACAAAAGTAAAGACTTCAGCTATGAAAACCACCACTTCTTTGGCACTACTAGCAGTTGTTGTCTTGATACAAAGTTGCACAACTGCATACCGCACAGGTCAAACACCTGATGACGTTTATTTCTCACCAGCTCGGCCTGAGGATGAGTATCTTACTATGCAACGTCAGGAAACACGTCGGTATCGCATGGCCACTGAAGACTACGAAGACCGTTACTTAAGAATGCGCGTGAGAGACCGTAACAGATGGGATGAGTTAAATGACTGGTATACTTATGAGCGCTGGACACTTGGATTTAATTCTTATTTCACACCAACACTAAATCCGTTTGTATCCTGGAATCACTATTATAATCCGTATTATCTAAACAATCCTTATTTGTACGGAACCAGCTTTGGAAATGCTACCAACGTAAAAAACACATACACAAAGCCTCGCATTTTTAATTTGAATAGTTACCAGCAAATGCCCGCTAACCTGAAAAATGTAAAAGCGATGGCTGGTAATTATGGAATTAGTCCTGTTTTGAATAATCTGTACAACAGAGCTATAAGCACTCCTAATCGAGGAAATGCACTTCGTGAATCATTTGGAGTATCAACACCTTCTAGTTCTTCTTCCTCTCCTGCCTCTTCGAGTGGTAATAGTTCTTCCTCCTCTGCCGGAAGTGCCCCGGTTAGAAGATTTTAATTAATTCAATTCGTTCATGCGAAAATTTATCTACGCAGCAATTTTACTGCTGCAGCAAACAATTACAAACGCACAGGAGCCTGCAGATGCACTGAGAATGTCATGGACAAACCTTACTGGAAGTGCCCGACAGCAAGCAATTGGCGGTGCAATGGCATCTTTGGGTGGTGACTTAAGTGCAGCATTTGTGAATCCTGCGGGTATTGCTTTTTATAAAACAGGTGACCTGATTATTACTCCTCAATTCAATAGACAAAAAAATCAATCCACTTACTTTGGAAGAACAGAAAAAGCTAGTAAATCTGGATTAGGACTTGGGCTAAGTGGATTTGTTGTAGGATCCAAACAAGAAAATAAAACACGCGGAACTGCAGCAGTAGCAATTGCACTCAACAATACGGCATGGTTTGGAAACAACTTGCTTTACAGAGGACTCAATACAAAAAATTCTTACTCACAGAAATTCTTGGAAGAAATCGGTGGACAAGGAGATGCAAATCTAGTTGCCAGCAATTATCCATTTGGAAGCAGTTTAGCATTCAACACCTATTGGATAGACACCATTGGCGGAGGCACCAATGGAAATTTTCGCTACCGCACTAGAGCCCCATTCCAAAGCGGAATCATTCAGGAGAATGAGATCAAAAGCGCTGGCTCTCAATCCGAGTTGGCCATTGCCGTTGCAGGGACTGGGAATGAAAAAATTCTTTATGGCTTAACGCTGGGAATTCCATTTGTAAATTATAAAAGAACCAGTACGTTCACAGAGGCAGACGCTTCTACTGCGCTTAACAATTTTAATTATGCAGCCATCGAAGAGTATCTTGAAACTAGTGGATCAGGTGTTAATTTAAAATTAGGTATCATTTATCGTCCAGCTCCACAATGGAGAATAGGCTTTAGTTTTCATTCGCCAACTTTTCTAAAGCTTACAGATAAGTATAGCGCGACAGTTACTACCGATACAGAAAATTACAAAGGATTACTAACACAGTCTTCCAAAGAATTTACCAATGGAGATTTAGCACAATATAGCTACTTACACTTTACCCCCTCCAGAATGCTGGCCAGCATTTCTTATGTGCTTCGGGAAATCGAGGACGTTACCAAACAGAAAGGATTTCTCACGGGTGATGTAGAGTTCGTTAATTATCGTGCATCTTCTTTTAAAGTTGATCCTGCCAGTTCTGATCAAACAGAAACTAAAGCCTACTACTCCAAATTGAATGACGTAATCGATGAAATTTATCGACCCGCAGTGAACGTAAGACTGGGAGGTGAATTAAAATTCACAACAATTATGACCAGATTAGGAATGGCTTATCTGGGCAACCCCTATCAAAATAGTAACGGAGAAAAAGGCAGCCGCCTTCAATTAACTGGAGGCTTGGGTTATCGTAATCAAGGATACTTTATTGACCTGGCTTACGTTCACACAACTGGCAAAGACATTCATTCTCCTTATCGTCTATCGCAACAACCTTTCCCCTCGGCACAAATTAGCCAGCGTGGCGCACGCGTTGTATTGACACTGGGAGTGAAATTTTAATCAATCCTTAAACATCGCGACTTCTTTTTGAATGGGCGCATTATAATTTTCGCGCTTTATATATCCGCGATACATGCCTTCTGTACAAAAAGGCATTGCGATGTTTCCGCTTTTATCAACAGCAATCAATCCCCCATCACCTCCCAACTTAGGCAGCTTTACCATGACCATTTCATTAGCAGCATCTTGCAGTGATCGATTTGTATATTCAATCTGATCCGAGATAGTTTTTGCCATTACCAATCGTATATAATACTCGCCCCATCCAGTACAGCTAATCGCCACGGTTGAATTGTTAGCATAGGTTCCTGCACCAATGATAGGGGCATCACCAATGCGGCCCCATTTTTTATTATTCATACCACCAGTGCTGGTAGCAGCAGCCAAATTACCCTCCATATCCAGCGCCACCGCACCTACCGTACCATAGCGGTCTTTTTTAATCAACTCATTTTCTTCAGCTATTTTGAGCAAAGAAGCTTGTTGCTTTAATTGTTTCAATGAGTCCCGCTCTAATGCACGTTGCAAGGAGCGCCAACGCTCTGGAGTATAGAAATAACTTGGATCTACAATTTCAATTCCCTGCTCTTTTGCAAACTGTTCTGCCCCTTTTCCACTTAATAAAACATGTTCACTTTTTTCCATAACAGCCCGTGCAGCGGTAATAGGATTGCGGATGGTGGTCACTCCAGCCACCGAGCCGGCAGCCAGGGTTCTTCCGTCCATAATAGCAGCATCTAGTTCGTTTCTACCCTCATGTGTAAAAACAGCACCTTTTCCGGCGTTAAACAAGGGATTATCTTCCAGCACCCTGACCGTTGCTTCCACTGCATCAATAGCTTTACCACCCTTCTCTAGAATAGATTGCCCGACTGCAAGAGCTTCCTCCAGCGAGGCCGTATACTTTTTTTCTAATTCGGCCGTTCGCTGACTACGTAAAATTGTGCCGGCCCCTCCATGAATAACCAATACATAGCGCCCCTGAAATTCTTTTTTTGGTTGCGCACTCAATTGAAAACAAAACGACAAAACAAGTAATGAAATACCGATTCGCATAGCGTTGTTTTGTACAATATTAACCATTTGTGCGAAGGGCTTTTCTTAATTTTACCAACAACTTGTATTCTGAAACGCGCCGGGGTCATACTTCGAGGGGTACTCTTATTTATTCTTGTACTGCTGACTAGTGTTTACATCACTATACAGCTCCCTGTTGTACAACAAGCCCTAACCAGTCGAATAGCCACATATTTATCACAGGAATTAAAAACCGATGTAAAGCTTGGAAAAATCAGATTCAATTTATTTAATAAACTTTCACTTCAAGAGTTAGTAGTAAAAGATCGGCAAGGAGACTCCCTGGCGGTTATTGGAGAACTACTTCTTCAAACAAGCGATTTTTTCTTTTTACACGATTCAATCAGTATCGATAAAATTGAACTTTCAAAAACCAGGATTTTTCTGAAAAGAGAAGATAGTACTTGGCGACACCAATTTATACTCGACTATGTTGCAGGAGGTGGTACCCCTCAAAAAAATAAAAAGAAATCAAGATTTCACCTACATCTAAAAGAAGCTACGGTCCAAGATTTTTATTTTAACCAACACGATGCTTGGAATGGACAAGAGGTAACTGGACAGATCAAAAAAATGAATTTATCGGCCAAACAGCTAAATCTGTCTGACGATTTGATTCAGATCAAAAGCCTGATACTTTCTGACCCCACTCTTTCTATTTCAAATTTTACCGGAAATAGAAAGAGACCAATAAAAAAAGAAATTACAGGTGATACCTGGTGGCAACTTGATGGAAAAAAAATCTCCTTACTTAGCTTTCGCATCCATAATGGTCAATTCAAGTTAGACGAGGATCAACTAGAAAGAAAAAATAGATTTGATCCCCGTCATTTGGAAATCTATTCAATAGAGGCCTCACTCAGCAACTCCTTGATGACGGGTGACACACTTCAAAGCGATTTAGAAATTGCTGGTCGAGAAAAGTGTGGCTTGGAGTTGAGAAAGTTGGAAGGAGTTTTTCAACTTTCTCCTAAACAACTTTCTATTCAAAATCTTCGTCTTGAAACCCCACATAGTTTACTCCAAAAGTCCATTCGACTCAATTTTAAAAAATTGAGCGATTTTGTACGTTTCGATGAGAAAGTGGTGATTGAATCTAATTTCAATCAATCTATAATTGGCAGCGAAGATTTAGCTTTATTTATTCCGGAATTTAAAAACTGGAATAAATCGATTCGATTAGGCGGGGTATTAAAAGGCAGCCTTCGTGATTTTACAGTAAACCAACTTTCACTGGGAATTGGTACAGGCACCTACTTACAAGGAAGTTTAGC
>DDPN01000139.1:19420-24441 GCA_002342205.1 Chitinophagaceae bacterium UBA2467
AACGCTTTATGGGAAGATATCCGCATGATCATTCCAAGTATCAACAGCACAAACTACCCAAACGTTGAAGCAATTCGTTACGCACGATTTAATGGCAAAATAGCAGGAGGTGCAACCCATTTGCAACTGGATGGAACTATCCAAACTCGATTGGGATCTATAAGCACTGGGCTTCAGGCAACGTTATCAAATAGAGCCATTACACAATACAATGGCCGGCTTCAACTCAACCAATTCAAGTTGGGCGAAATGATAGGATTACCTTCTCTCAAAGAAGTATCTTTTATAGGAAGTATCACTGGAAATGGGTGGGGAGACAAAAACAGCCAAGCCAATTTTAGTGGTGAAATCCTACTTCTAGATTTCAAAGGGGTTGAATACAAAAATATCAGCTGGAATGCAATGCTAAAAAACCAACTGCTGAGAAGTTCAATATCTATTGACAATGAAAACCTGAAAATAAATGAGCTGCTCGCTTCACTAGATTGGAGTGGCCAATTTCCTCATTACACGTTGGATGGCAAAATTGAAAAAGCTAATCTTCAAGCATTACAACTCTCCACCGCGCCGTTAATTTTGAAAGGCCAAATAGCCGCAGACGCAAGTGGACAAACGATGAATTCGCTGGATGGCGCAATTCGGTTTTTCAATGCAACCGTACTGCATGGAGAAGAATTACTGCCTTTGGATTCTTTATCCATTACGGCTACCCCTGTAAAAAATGGAAGAAGAATTGAAGTTAATTCCAACGAGTTTCAAGGTTGGCTAGAGGGACAATTTGACTTTGCGACATTACCTTTTGTATTCCAAAAAGTGCTTCATACCCATTACCCCTCTCAAGTGGAAAGCCCTCCAAATTTTCCGCCTACCTCTTCTTTTCAATTTGGAGGGAGCACGCAATATGTAGAGCCTTTTCTGCAACTTTTTTCATCAGAACTTAAAGGACTCAACCAACTAACATTAGCAGGAAATTTTGAAGGAACAACCAACTCTTTTTCCACTTCCCTTATCATTCCGCAAGCATCTTTTCAACAATACGGTATTGATAGCTTAGTCCTTGTGTCAAGAAGTGATGGCAAGAAAATTGAACTCGATGCTACTGCCAAATCAATAAAATTGAATGAAGCAATTTCTCTCCCTCCTTTATCAATTAAAATCAGCGGTCATAATGATTCAACAGCGATTAATCTTTTTTCTGCATCTGAAAAACGCATTGAGAAAATTAATCTGAACGCATTGGTACGAACATTTCGAGAAGGAATTGCAGTAGATTTTACATCTTCTGATTTTACGATCAATGGTAAGTCGTGGACGCTGAATGAAGGCGGCAATTTGTCCTTGCGAAAGAATAACCCTGCGCAAGGATACCTACGACTATCAGAAGGAGAACAAGAGATTGTTATTAAGACCCTACAGAAAAAGCAAAACGAAGCCGATCAACTTCAGCTCTCTATACAAAAACTAAATTTGAATGACATCTCTCCCTATTTTTTACCAGATAATCGTCTGGAAGGACTTGTTTCTGGAGATTTTATAATTAAAGATCCTCTAGTTGATCTTTCCATTAGCACAGACAATTTCAATTCAAAACTTCTGCGTTTGGACAATGACTCTATTGGAGAAATAACGTCCAACTTACTCTATGAGAAAAAATCAAATACACTACGTGCAAAAGGAAATACGTTGAATCAAAAGGAATACCTGGGTTTTGACTTGGAACTTTTTTTCAATGACTCCTTAGTTGCGAATAACAGAATTAATCTTCAAGCACGCACTTACCCCATTCAACTGCTGGAACGGTTTTTAGGTGATCTCTTTTCTGATATAACTGGTTATTTAACTGGAGATGTTTCCATTTTGGGCGATCTCAACCGGCCGGGAGTAATTGGAAAAGGAAGGCTTAAAGATGCAGGCCTGCGCGTAAATTATACACAATGCTATTATAAAATCGAAGACAAGGATCTTGAACTCACCACATCCAGAATTGATTTAGATGGTATGGTACTTAAGGACACTATTACGGGGAACCCCATTTATTTAACAGGCGGGATTGACCATGAGTCTTTTTACAATCTTTTTTATGATTTAGATATTTCTACAAGAAAGCCAGGCACACGTGGGGCAACAGAAAATCGTCCCGTTCAACTTTTAAAAACTTCCGCAGCAGATAACTCACTTTTTTATGGTGATGTAAAAGGAACAGCCCTCTTGCAATTAAGGGGGCCCGAGTCAGATATGGTGATGACCTTGAATGTGATTGCCTCTGAAAAAGACAGCAGTCATTTTACATTACCACCAGGTTATAGCAGAGAAAGTGGAATCGCCGACTTTTTGATTGAACGCAAGTATGGAACTGAAATGGCTGGAGAAAAAAAGAAAGGAAACGGAGATAATATTGTCTATGATGTAGAATTAACAGCTAATCCGCTTGTAGAAGTCAAAGTACAACTAGATGAGTTGACCGGGGATGAGATCAAAGGAAATGGTTCGGGCACTTTCAAAATTAGATCTGGCACCATAGAGCCACTGACGCTACGTGGGCGGTTTGATATCGCTGCAGGTAATTACCTCTTTACGTTTCAATCGTTTTTCAAAAAACCTTTTGAAATAAAAAAAGGAGGAACCAATTACATTGAATGGACCGGAGATCCCTATGATGCCAACATAAAATTTGAAGCGCAATACAAAGCAGAACGTGTTAGCTTTTCTCCTCTAGCCAGTACACTTAATCTAACTGCTGATGCAAGCAATGCCAGAAGTGATGTGTTTGTGGTTGCCCGGCTGAGTGATAAATTATTCAAACCGACTATTGATTTTTATCTTGATTTCCCTCCCAACAGCATCGCAAATTCAAATCCCGAGTTAGGCCTGTTACTAAAGCAGCTTCAACAAAACACCAATGAACTCAATAGACAAGTAACCTACCTGATTGTGTTTAACAGTTTTGCTCCGAACGAACTAGGTGGAGCATTATCAGCCACCGGTGTCAACGTGAGTACTATTTCAGGGATGTTGCTCTCCGTGGTTAGTGATCAGATTAATAAATTATTCAATAATCTACTAAAGAGTGATAAGTACAGAATCAATTTGAATACATCACTCTATAACCGAAATCTTTTGTCTGGCAATAACACAGCATTATCAATTGGAAGTAATGTTAACTTTTCAATTGGCAGATCCTTTTTCAATAATCGATTTACAATTTCTACCGGATTGGGCATGGACGCGCCGTTGGGACAAAATCAAGCCACCAGTCTTCAACAAAGTATTCTCCTTTTGCCGGATGTAACCATGGAATGGTTAGTCAATCCGAGTGGAACCATCCGGGTATCCTTTTTTTACCGGACAAATGCCGATTACCTCTCCGCCACCTCTACTGCCACTGCTGCCCGTTCTAGAAGAACAGGTGGAAGCCTTTCCTACAAAAGGGAATTCGACAAACTGGGAGATCTATTTCGCCGGAAAAAAGGAAAAATATCAAATAATTGATTTTCAATACTTTAAATCTTTTTGGCCCCTTATTTTGGGGGGAATCGAAAAGAAGGGGTTCCTGAAGACCCAAAAAGTTGCCCACCTTGTTCTAACACATTACTTTTCAGGGACTCCATTCGGGATAAATACTTAAATTTATAAGGAATATTTCCTTTCTTTGCAAGCGAAAACCAAATTACTATGCTTAAGAGAATCCTCTTTTTGTTAGTGGTCAGTTTATTTTCTAGTTCTGTGCTATTGGCACAGGTGACCACCGCAGTATTAACTGGTGATGTGAAAAGCAACACCCGTGAGCCTTTAGTGGGCGCAACAGTCGTTGCAACTCACCTGCCTTCTGGAACAAAATACACTACTGTATCACGTACCGGCGGACAGTTCACAATCCAGAACATGCGTGTGGGTGGACCCTACCTTATAGAGGTCAGCTTTGTTGGACACAAAGCAGAAAAGTACGATAACGTATTTCTACAATTGGCTGAGCCTTTCTTACTGAACGCTGAATTAACAAGCGCCACTGCTGCACTAGAAAATGTTGTTGTCAGCAGCAGAAGAAACTCAATTTTGAATGCGGGTAGAACAGGCGCTGTTACCAACGTAGGTACTCGCCAAATCAATCAACTTCCTACCATCAGCCGAAGCCTGAACGACATCACACGCGTGACTCCTCAAGCTAACGGAGCATCTGTTGGTGGTGGTAACTATCGTCAAAATAACTTTACAGTTGACGGATCTGATTTCAACAACAGCTTTGGTATCGGTTCTAACCTTCCTGCGGGTGGCGCGCCAATTTCTTTGGATGCCATTGATGAAATTTCAGTAAACATCACTCCTTTTGATATCAGACAATCCGGCTTTATTGGATCTGCGATCAACGCAGTTACAAGAGCGGGTACCAACACTTTTACGGGTTCTGTTTATAATTATTTCAGAACAGAGAAGCAACGTGGCGATCAGGTTGAAGCCTCTAAATTTATCCGCCCCACTGAAGAGTTTAAGCAATATGGTTTCCGTTTGGGCGGCCCAATTATCAAGAACAAATTGTTCTTCTTCCTAAACTACGAAACAGAGAATCAGCCTAAATCAATCCAAAACTTTTTCGCAGCTACTGCTGCTTCTCCTTACGGAAGTGCACCAAACATTGTGCGCCCTACAGCTGACTCTCTTAACTTCATCAGCCAATTCCTACTTGACAGATATGGTTATGTAACGGGACCTTTCCAAGGTTATGTTCCGAACATCAAGCGTACTAAATACTTGGTTCGCTTAGACTGGAACATTAATGCTAAGCACCGCATGAATATTCGTTACAGCCAAGTAGAAGGTGGTGAGCCTTACACACCAAGCACATCTGTTTCTGGTTCTAACGTAAACTATACTAGTACTCGTACTGCCAGCACAGCCCTTTGGTTTAAAAATTCAAATTATTTCCAGGGAGCTAATCTTTACTCTTTGGCAGCTGAGTTAAACTCAACTTTTGGTAAAGCAGCTAACACTTTACGTGCTACTTATACTTTCCAAAATGACTCCCG
>DDPN01000139.1:24458-26047 GCA_002342205.1 Chitinophagaceae bacterium UBA2467
CCTTACACTTCTTTTGGATACGAGCCTTTCAGCTTTGGAAACCTTCGTCAGGTGAAAACTTATTCTGTAATTGACAACCTTAGCTGGACAAAAGGAAAAAACAACTGGACAGTGGGTGGACAGTTTGAATTGAGTGAAACAATCAACGGTTTCCAACGTTTTGCAACTAGCTACTACGTGTTCAACACGTGGGCAGATTTTGCAAATGGAAACAGACCGCGTGATTTTGCAATCACATACTCTCTGTCTAAAAACTTTGCACCTGCATTTTCAGCATTCAAGTTTGGACAATATTCTGCTTATGCACAGGACGAGATCAATGTCAACAAAGACCTACGTGTTACCCTTGGCTTGAGAGTTGATCTTCCAACCTACCCTGATGTGCCACAGATCATTACTCACCCGCTTGTAAAAAATATGAATTTTGAAAAGGGTGAAGTTATTAATACAGGTAACCTACCAAAGAATCGTTTGATGTGGTCTCCACGCGTAGGCTTCAACTGGGATCTATATGGAGATCGTTCTCTACAGATTCGTGGTGGAACCGGCGTTTTCACGGGTCGTGTGCCTTTTGTATGGATTGTTAGCCAGTCCGGTGATAACGGTATGATCCAGGTAACTCAATTCTGGAACAACTTCGCAACGCCTGGACCATTCAATCCAAACCCAGCTGCCTACAGACCTTCAACTGTACCTACAGCTGGAACAATTGTACCAGGTAGCGTAACTGCCTTAGTACAAGATTTCAAAAATCCTCAAACTTGGAAAACAACTCTTGCAATTGACACGCGTATCAGCAAGGGTATTATTGGTACCTTGGAAGCAATCTTTAATAAGGATTTGAATACTGCAATTTTCCGCAACCCCAACATGATTGCCCCAGCTGCACTCAATATTGCCGGATATCCTGACAACCGCCCTATTTATGGATCAACTGTTCAGACTCGTTTCATCAACACCTTGAACAACGGTATCCCTCAGGCTGGTGCATCAGGAGCTTTCAACCCGGTTGTATTGGATAACGGAAATCGTGGTTATTATTTCTCATTGACTGCTAAAATCGAAAGACAGTATAGCAAAGGTTTAGCTTGGTCAGTTGCTTACACAAAATCAATGGCAGCTAACCTATTTGATGGTGGCGGTGACCAGCCTCTTTCAGCTTGGCAAGGAACAGCAAATGTGTTTGGTCCAAATGCACCAGCTTTGGGTTATGCAGACTATGTTGTTCCTGACCGTGTAATTGCTACCCTTTCTTACCGCAAAGAATATTTTAAGCACCTTGCTACTACTATATCTGCCTTCTATAACGGCGCTACAAATGGTCGATTCAGCTACGTATATGATGGCGACTTTAACCGTGATGGTGTACAGGGTAATGACCTGATCTATATCCCTACAGCTGTTCAAGTACAACAAATGCAATTCGTTTCTAACACAGTTAACGGTGTCACTTACAGCCAGGCAGACCAAAGAGCATTATTTGAGCGCTATATTCAGCAGGATAAATATCTCAGAGCACACCGTGGTCAATATGCAGAACGCAATGGTGTTCAATTACCTTGGCTGAACCGTCTTGATGTGAAAATCCT
>DDPN01000036.1:0-910 GCA_002342205.1 Chitinophagaceae bacterium UBA2467
TACAAGGGTTCTATAGCGGTAAATGGAATTAGCTTGACGATTAATGCAGTTGGTGATAATAGTTTTGAACTTTGTATTATTCCTGTAACACTAGACAAAACAAATATTAAAAATTTATCAGTTGGCGATATCGTAAATATCGAGTTTGATATTTTAGCTAAATACACAGAAAAATTATTGCAACGACATGAACATTGAGTTTGACGATATTGAAATTGCTCTTGCAGATTTTAAGTTGGGTATTCCACTGGTGGTTGTGGATGATGAAAAAAGAGAAAATGAGGGGGATATTATTTTTCCTGCTGCAAGTGCTACGTCTGAAAAAATAAACTTTTGTGTCACGCACGCAAGGGGGCTAGTTTGTGTGGCTATTTCTACTTCCATTGCGTCGCGATTACAACTAAACAAAGTTCCATCTAATCAAAGTGATCTATATGGAACAGCTTTTCTGGATTCTATTGATGCAACACCTGCTTTTGGTATAACTACTGGAATTTCTGCATTTGATCGTGCTACTACAGCGAAGCAAATTGCAAATCCCACCTCTACTAAATCAGATTTTAGTTGTCCGGGACATTTATTTCCTCTTCTTGCAAATTCAAATGGCGTACTGGCTCGTAAAGGACATACGGAGGCAGGAGTAGATCTGTGCAAGCTTACTAATCAACCGGAAGCGGCTGTGATTTGTGAAATTTTAGCCGAAGATGGTACAATGCTGCGCAGAGAAGGTCTTAAATCATTTGCGATGGCGCATGGACTAAAGATAATTTCTATAGAGCAGATTTATGAATATCGATTAAAGCGGGAAGGCTCTTGTGAACTTATCTCCACTGTGAATCTTCCAACACCATTTGGTGTTTTTACAACACAAGCTTTTAAAAATACACTTTCCGGCATTGAACATCTTGTA
>DDPN01000036.1:964-5254 GCA_002342205.1 Chitinophagaceae bacterium UBA2467
GGTGATATTTTTGGAAGCGAACGCTGCGATTGTGGACAACAGCTACATACTGCGTTAAAAGAAATTCAGTCAAATGGACGCGGATATTTAATTTATATGCGTGGGCACGAGGGAAGGGGAATCGGAATTGGCAATAAACTTTCTGCGTATAGTTTACAAGACAAGGGGTATGATACCTATGAGGCTAATGTATTACTTGGATTTGAACCTGATAGTCGTCGCTATGCAGATGCGGTTTGTATTTTAAGAAAATTAAATGTTGATCATTTTTCATTCTTTACCGGAAACCCAGAAAAAATTGATATCCTTAAAAAAGAAGGTTTCTCTTTTAAAGTTCTTTCCTATCCTTCTCGGGAAAATAATTATAATAGTCAATACCTGCATACAAAAATTATGCAAGGAGGTCATCAGTTAACGCTTACAAAATGATTGCAATAATAAAAGCGAATTTCAATTCTGAAATTACCAATTTACTATTACAGGGCTGTATCAATGAACTGAATGACCAGCAATCCGTCTATGAAATTTGGGAAGTACCCGGCGCAGTTGAAATTGTCGGGCTTGCCAGCCAACTATCTAAACAAAATAAATACCAGGCCATTATCACAATTGGTGCAGTTATCCAAGGTGATACAGATCATTATACCTACGTATGTGAATATGTAACCGTTGGCTTATCGCAATTATCTATCTTATCTCCAATTCCAATTGTTTTTGGCGTATTGACTACACAAACAGAAGAATTAGCAATGGAAAGAGCTGCGATTAATAAAATGAATAAAGGAAAAGAGTTTGCCTCTTGTGCAATTGAAATGATTGCGCTTTATAACAATATATAGTTTCGCTATTTATTATCCGATAGAGTTTTTATAAAAGCAATTAGTGCTTCTTTTTCCTCTGAATTCAATTTTAGGTTATCAAATGGTAGTGTTTGATTAGGTAAACTAATGCCAATACCTTTTGCTCCTCCCACTTCATAAAATCGTATCACTTCTGCTAGTGAATTATAAACACCATTATGCATGTACGGGGCTGTGTGCTCCGCATTTCGAACGGTTGGAGTTTTAAACGAATATTTTAATTCTTCTAATTTGTGTATTCCATAACGACCTAAATCAGGATCAATTTTTGCTGCAGACCACTGTGCTGCAGAAGGTACGCCAATTATCTCTGATTCTGATTTAGAATAAAATGGGGGTACTGTTCCATTGAACAAAGGGAAAAAGTGGCAGGTACCACACTTTCCTTTTCCCATGAATATGTTGAAACCTTTTAATTCTTGATCTGTGAGTATTTTTTTATTAGACGATATTTCCTGATCAAGTCGAGATGAAAATGGACTTAATGAACGAACATAAGTTGCAATAGCGTTTCGAATGTCATAAGATCCCAATGAATCTTTTTCTGGGTAAGCTTTTTTGAAAAGCGCGATATACGCGCTGTCTTTTTTAATATGTTGAAATACAACTTCTGGTGATAAATTAAATTCACTTTCATTGTGCATCACATCAAATATTTGATCCTCCAGCGACACTGATCTCATATCATAAAACTGATTTGATTGTAGAGCGGCGTATAAAAGAGTAGGAGAGTTTCTACTTAGGGTTCCTCCATGAATAAAGTTGGTTGCTTTTATTTCACCATCTGTGAAATATTTTGATGATTGATGACAGGTTGCGCAGCTAATATTTTTTGTTTTGGATAGTTGTTTGTCAGAAAACAATCTTGCCCCTAATTGTTGTTTTGCCAGGCTATATTTACCTACTTCATAATTCACATAAAAATCCGGATTAAATCCTTTTCCTTTTGCCCAATCTGCGTATACTCTGCTAATAGGAGTAGCAATTGCGCTATCCTCAGCAGTATGGTTATATAATCTAGATAGTTCTATGCTTAGGGGAATTAAACTCGACTTGATAAATGCTAACCGATCAAAATCATCAAAGTTTTGTTTAAATCCATCGAATTGTAATGTGCTTGCAAATGCTGTTTTAAATGTTTGACTAAGCGCTGAAGATCCATAGTATATATCACAAATTTGATGCATACCTTCCAGTGCTTGGTATGCTTCATGGATAGATTGAAATGCAATTGGAGAATCAAAACCTGTAATTCCCAACGAAGTTATACGTATTAACTCTTGTTGTAATAATTCTGCAACATGTCTTGGAAGAATTGAAGTTTCTGATAAGTTAGATTTTATAAAATTTAAATCAGTGATTAATAACTGAAGTTCATTTTGAATAAGGTCAGTTTCAACTTTGCTGGGATCTTCGTAAACTAATTGTTCAATTACTTGAAAACCGTGCGGTGGCCACACTTGTCCATCCTCCACCTTGATATCCGGCAGTGCTGGCCCATTGATCCTTTTTGTAAGACCTTGAAAGTAATATTCGATAATACTTTCTACGTGTTTAAATTGTGTTCTTGCTAGATTGAAATTTGATTTTAGGGAATCTTGACTTGTTTGTCTAACTAGCTGTGAATCGAGTTTTTGTAAACTAATTATTACACTATCTATTTTATTGATGGACCATTTTTTTAGTGCAAGCTCCCCGCTAATTTTATTTTCCTTACAGCTTAACACTATGCCTATGAGACTGACAAATAAAAGTAGATTTTTCATAACTAGTTTATATTAAAAAGCCCCCTTTTATTTTAAAAAAAGGGGGCTTAAAAAAATTGATAAAAATTAACGTGGAACCCCTTTCAAAATCAAAGTTTGTCCACCTGATTTATAACTTTGAACAGAGGTCGCTTTACTTGGATTCAAAAAGCGATCATTTTCAATCCAAGAGTGTGCATGGATGTTTATTAGAAACACATCCGGCTCACCAATAGTTTCAGAAATATCAATCATTGCACCGTGTTCCCATAATGCAAAACGCTGATCATTAGTGGGGTTAAATTTTGTTCCACCAAGAGTTTTATTTTTCAAATCTATCATTCTCTTTTTAGTTCCAGTTGCTATGTCCCACTGCCAAATCAATGAATTATGTGAAGCACCTGGAAAAAATGAATCACCATCTTCTTGGATATAAACGTAATTATTTGTTACACATAAGTTGTCAGGGTTAATTATTCCCACTCCTGGTTCTAAGTCGCCATCTTCTACCACCTCTAATGTTCCTGCTAATGGTGAATTAGCATTTAATTTTAAGCGATACATTCTACCCCAATATGTTTTATCGGGAGCACCTGCCATACCTGTTGCTACAAAATAAATTTCACGATTGTTCGATACACTTCCTTTTCTGTAGTCAAGATCTTCTACGCGCGCAAATTGAATTGACTTTAAAGTAGCATTAAGGCCTTCAATTTCTGCCCCAGTTAGACTTTTAGCATTGGGGACTTCCACAAATTCTATGGGATACACATTTCCCTTTGTCATATTTTTTTCGATCTGGTCTAAGTTAGTTCTACGCAGTGCATAAAACTTACCATTATCTAAATCGCCTGGTGTATCAGATACATAAAGATAAACTTGACCATTTCCTGCATCTTCACCTAAGATGATAACAGTTTTACCAGGATAAGCCAATTTGTTTAGAGGAACTGAATTCTCTCCACTGAATTTTCCTAACGCTGGTTTAACACGGCTTTGGTTGCTTGGATCTGCTGCTGCAATTGGATCAATCGCATGCGTCATCGCATTCACATTACTTTCTCCAGTACTCAAGAACAATGGCTTTGGGAATCCATGCTCTTCGGGAGTTGCAAGTGAACCGGAACACAAACGAAACATTCCTCCGTCGGTATTTACTAAATATTCACCTTTGATAGGATTCAATTTTTTATCTAAATAAACTCTCGATATAGCCCATGTGTTCTCATGGTTAGTAACCATGATATAACCTGATCCATCAGGGTTTTTTAGAAAACCTTGTCCATCAGGAGCTCCTCCATAAATAAAGTTGGGGCTTTGCTTGATCGTGTCACTGCTACTGATCAGTGTATAGGCCTTTACAGATGAAAAGGCTGGATCGATCGTAACAAATGCCTCTGCATTAGATCGGTCATAAAATTCTGGCTTTTCAACAGCTACCTTATCTTTTTTGCAACTGCTAAGCGTAATTAAAACAGAACTGAAAAATAGAAAATAACTTTTTCTCATAGAGTTTGATTTGAGTGCGAAATTGCTTCAAATCAAACAAGCGCCGGTTTTAATTAAATTAAAAATATATTACGAAATTATTAAGTGAGGTTCTATAACCCTATTTTCACTCCCGTCATTACCGCAATAGGCATTCCTGGTCTGTAGCCTTGTGGAAGATTTGCAACGATGTAGGT
>DDPN01000087.1:0-1828 GCA_002342205.1 Chitinophagaceae bacterium UBA2467
ATTTATTTTAAGTGAAAAATGATTAACTTATTAGTTTATTCATTTCAACTTAAGTAAGCAGAAATTGCTTTTGGGTTAATCTCTAGTCTTGCAATCTTGTTTAGTTTTTTGTCTATCTTTTTTTCGTTTATCTCAAACATGTGAAAAAGACTGGCTGCTTTATCATTTCCTAATGCTTTTGAAAAAGAAGCTGCTGTTCCATATTGACTGATTTTAACATGGTTAATCTCTTGTATTGCTGCTAACAAGCAGGCGTCTTGTAATTCTTTATCTGCACATTTTTTGAGTTTCTCTTCTGTTTCCGCCAGCATTGCTTTCATCACACGATTGCTGCTTGGAAGTGCTGGCAATTCGCTTGCTAATGTATAATCCTTCAGATAGAGTAAATGTGATTCTGTCATCGATAAATATTCCTGTAAGCGTGATCTAAGCGAGAGTGAACTTACTTGGGCGATCCATTTTTTTATATATGACTTTAATTGATTTTCTGCTGCATGGCTTTGCAGTATATCATAGTCAAGTAAGTCGTGTAGTTTGGTCAAAGAATGGTTATTCATGGTAATTAATTTTTATTAGTATCGAGTAATTAGTGCTACATGCTGAGTGGTAGTTAACAAGTCGTTAGCAGTGAAAAAAACAGTTCCTCCCTTGTTTAAAACAGTTTTTAATAAATCATCTACTGCATCGGGTAAAGTGGTGTGAGTTGCTGCTGGGGGCTTCAAAAAAAGATAAAAGGGATCTACTAGTAAAAACCCAGGCTTTGCGTAGCCAAATTCAACTAGAAGTATTTTGCAGTTTCCCTCATTTGCGGCACGCCAGCAAGCTTGGAGTCCGCTTCGTGTAAATCCTTTGCCTACTAGTTCATTCCATTCTGCGATTAGTCTTTCAATCTTTTCTTCAACATATTTAAATACATAGGGGATAGCTATTTCTCCCAACTCTGCTGGTGTATAGTGGCTGGGATCTTTGCTGATTTTGATGATTGGATCATGTGAATTTTCTGAAAAGTTAATTTCATGATGCAGTCGATCATTGGCAATTATTACCAGGGGACGAAACAGATGCTGATACTGTTTGAGATGTTGTTTTATTTTAAGTAAGTGAGGAAGACGATGGGCGGTCTCTAAAATTTCCGGATCCCTTTCAAAACTCTTTACATGTGAGCTTCCGGCATGTGAGGTACTTCTGGATGGTTTTTCATACAGGTAATTGTCGGTATAATCTCGGTTGATTTCATTATCGGAAACCTTTTTCCATTCGCCGAATTGTTTTTCAAAAAGGCAGCTTTTTGTTTCCGTAAGTGTGAGAATTAAAAAAGGTTGATCAATCTGAAGTTGATACATCACATCTCGTAACATAAAGCGGTCGCTCCAGATAATTTTCTCTGCAGGTGTAAAATCAAAATTGTATATCCTGGCATTTTTTTTCGATATATAAAGTCCAATTCCTTGCGGTACATGTAGCCAATCGATTTTTGTGGTGCACTCGGTTAGTTTTTTTAGTAGAGAATCTATTAGATCTCTATTTGTACTCTCAGGATTTTCATTGTAGAGGGAGGCTCTCTCTATAGCCTCTTTTAGTTTTCTTTCATTGGCCTCTCTAAGAGGGTTTAATTTTTCCAGGGGAAGCGTCAGCGTTAAACATAGTTCGCCTTTGTCTTCCAAAAGCTCAGCTAACTCTTCGCTTAGTTGCTTGTTGTCTGTGATTATTTTAAAATCCATACTTCCTTTCCTATGAAAGTAAGTTCAGTGAAAGGGAAGTAGGATGACCTTGGACAGGTTGGAATTATTTTTTGTTAGTGGGAGTGTGAAGTGTGCTTAAGGGATTA
>DDPN01000087.1:1834-3334 GCA_002342205.1 Chitinophagaceae bacterium UBA2467
CAAAGCCTTTGCGCCGCATCGGCGGCGCCAGGCTTTTTTTATGCTCAGCCGCTCAATCAAGCAAGCTTGATTCGCGTCTTCGCATAAAAAAAAGCCTCGCAGCTTCGCTGCAAGGCTTTGTAGCCCGTACGGGATTCGAACCCGTATCACCACCGTGAAAGGGTGGTGTCCTAGCCCTTAGACGAACGGGCCTTTTTACAGGAGCGCAAAGATAAGGGGCTCCGGATTGTTAACCAAATCTCATCTCGTTGCTGTACCTTTGTCCCCTCAAAATTTTACCTATGGCTACAGTTAAAGTTGCAATCAACGGTTTTGGACGAATTGGTCGTTTGGTGTATAGAAAAATCTATAACATGGATGGCATTGATGTAGTAGCCATCAATGATTTAACCAGTCCAAAGGTGCTAGCGCATTTATTGAAATATGACAGTGCACAAGGCAGGTTTGATGCTGATGTAAAGGCAACCGAAGATTCCATCATTGTAAATAAGGATGTTCTAAAAATATACGCACAAAAGGATCCTGCGCAAATTCCATGGGGTGCTCATGACGTTGATGTGGTGTTGGAGTGTACAGGATTTTTCACAGACAAAGAAAAAGCTGAAGCACATCTAAAAGCTGGTGCAAAGCGAGTGGTAATTTCTGCGCCTGCAACTGGGGATTTGAAAACCGTTGTTTATAACGTGAACCATGAAATACTGGATGGCACTGAAAAGATTATTTCTGGAGCCTCCTGTACCACCAACTGTTTGGCCCCTATGGCAAAAGTGTTGGATGAGCAGTTTGGTTTGGTTACTGGTCATATGACAACGATCCACGCGTACACAAATGATCAAAATACATTGGATGCGCCTCACCCGAAGGGAGATCTAAGACGTGCACGTGCTGCTGCGGGTAATATTGTACCAAACAGTACAGGTGCAGCAAAGGCTATTGGGCTAGTGTTACCACAATTGAAAGGTAAGTTGGATGGAGGTGCGCAGCGTGTGCCTACAATCACAGGGTCTCTAACTGAATTAATATCTATTCTTGATAAGAAGGTTACTGTAGAAGAAATAAACGCAGCAATGAAAGCCGCTTCCAATGAATCTTTTGGTTATACCGAAGATGAAATTGTAAGCACAGATATCATTGGTATTTCATTCGGTTCGCTGTTTGATGCAACTCAAACCAAAGTAATTGCTGCAGGTGGACAGCAGCTGGTAAAAACTGTGAGCTGGTATGACAATGAAATGAGTTATGTAAGTCAATTGGTGCGCACAGTTAATTATTTCGCCAAGCTCATTCAGAAATAACCATGTCTTTTTCAAGCTTTCGTTTTCAGCAGGAAAAGGCATTGGTGCGTGTTGATTTCAATGTGCCACTCGATGCAAATGGAGTAATTACTGACGATACGCGTATGCGTGCGGCACTTCCTACTATCAATCACATTTTAGCTTCCGGCGGATCTGTTATTTTGATGAGTCATTTAGGGAGACCAAAAGAAGGGCCTACGCCAAA
>DDPN01000008.1 GCA_002342205.1 Chitinophagaceae bacterium UBA2467
GCTCCTCCCAAATTACCTAAATTGAGCGTAGTTGATTTAAGTGGGAAACATTTAGTGAATTCATCCACTGTTGAATCCAATAAAAAAGAAACAGGCTGGTTGAGATATCGATAAGATATCGTTATTGAGTCCTCCATCTTATCTCTCCGCTTCAAACTATCCTTTGTAGCAGCTCCCGAATTCATTCCTCGCATCATCCCCCCGCCCATACCGCCCATTTGGCCTAATTGATCCAAGGATCGCATTCTGCCCCCCTGGTTACGTATAACGGGAAGTTCCTGGGCCTGCGTGGCAGCCGTTATTAAAAAAACCACTAACGAAATAATATGGGGGCGAATAGCAGTCAAGGTAGGTACAAAAATAACTGCAAGTTTTCAAAGCAACCGTTAAAATGCAGCTATACATCACTTATATTTTGCCCTATCTTCGCGGAAATTTTTCACCTATGAACCTGCACGAATACCAGGCTAAAGAACTGCTAAAAAAATATAATGTTCCTGTTCAGGAAGGAATCGCTTGTGCCTCTGTGCAAGAAGCGGAAGAAGCATACCGTAACATTCAATCAAAGTTTGGGAGCAAATTTGCAGTTGTAAAAGCTCAAATTCATGCCGGTGGTCGCGGTAAAGGAACGATTAAAGAGACGGGCATCAATGGGGTGAAAGTTGGAAAAAGTCAAGAGGAAATTGCAGACTTTGCACAAAAAATTTTAGGAGGCACCCTAGTTACCTTACAAACGGGCGCAGCAGGCAAAGTTGTAAACAAAGTGTTAGTGGCGCAGGATATGTATTACGATGGCCCCACAGACCGGAAAGAGTTTTACTTATCCATTCTACTAGATCGCTCTAAAGGACAGAATGTAATCATGTATAGCACCGAGGGCGGAATGAACATTGAGGAAGTAGCACATAACACCCCTGATAAAATCTTTAAAGAGTGGGTACATCCTTCGGGTGGGCTACAAGGATTCCAGGCAAGAAAAATTGCATTCAACTTAGGACTAAGCGGGGATGCTTTTAAAAACTGTGTAAAATTCGTTACCAACCTTTATAATGCTTACGTGGGATTAGATTGCTCAATGCTAGAAATCAATCCTCTTTTTAAAGCTGCCGACGACAAGATCGTTGCGGTTGATTGCAAAATGAATTTGGATGACAATGCATTGATGCGCCATCCTGATCTTGCGGCACTGCGCGACGTAACTGAGGAAGACCCTACAGAAGTAGAAGCGGGACAATTCAACTTGAATTTTGTGAAGTTGGATGGAAACGTAGGATGTATGGTTAACGGTGCAGGACTGGCCATGGCCACTATGGATATGATTAAATTAAGTGGGGGCGAACCTGCAAACTTCCTAGACGTAGGTGGTACTGCCAATGCACAAACAGTGGAAGCTGGTTTTAAAATCATTTTAAAAGACCCAGCGGTAAAAGCAATCCTCATCAATATTTTTGGCGGAATTGTTCGTTGCGACCGAGTTGCACAAGGGGTGATTGACGCATACAAAAATTTAGGTAACATCAATATCCCCATCATTGTCCGTTTACAAGGAACCAATGCAGTAGAAGCAAAAAAATTGATTGACGAGAGCGGACTCAAAGTACAGTCAGCAATTCTTCTGAGCGAAGCTGCCGAATTAGTAAAAANNGCCGAGTTAGTAAAAAAGGCAGTAGCTTAAGCAAGGTCAGCGTCTGCAACCAACTCAACTTCATGCACCGGTGAAAACAGGTAAAAATTACCTGTAGACACTTCTTTACACTTGTACCGTTTGCGTAGTAATGATTCACGCTTAAATATGCGTCCGTCTTTTATTCGGAAGCAAAATCCAGCTGGAACCTCCTCTACAAAACAAGTTTTTTTAGCTGGATCATCATAACGCCTGAGCACACGCAATAGTCCATCCTCTGCACAACTAGTAGCAGCTGGATTATGTTGCATTTGCTCTATTTCAGCTCGAAGATCAGCAGGCACTAATTCCTTTTGCAAGAAAGATTGCAACAATTGCCCATATACAAATTTCCATTCTTTGCCATGTGCCTGTACGCGATGCCCGTACTTTTCAAAAGTCACTAGGTGTGCTAATTCATGAAGCAGCGTCAATAAAAAAGCATACCGATTTAAATTACCATTCACACTTATTTGATGAGGCTGACCTGCGCGGTGTTTATAGTCGCCCAAAAGTGTTTTTCGCTCTCGAGTAATGGTTAAGTGAACCCGATACGTCTGCAATAATGAATGAACCAACTCGTGCGTACCTAGCGGAAGAAAATTCGTCAAAAAATCAAGGGGTACTTCTTTTTTCGGCATCAGACCTGTTATTGAGTTGTTTTAACAACAACCGTACTTCCATAGTTGTATACAAGATATAAAACAGTGCAGCCAAATATAAGGCAGGCAGATTGACCATTTTTCGTTGGAGAAAAATATAAACAAAAGCTGCTAAAGCAATTACAAAAAACTTGATCATAAAACTGATCATAATGGCCCGCACAGAAGCTTGAGGATTGGGATTAGCAAAACTCTTTTGTGTGATCAGATAAGAAACCATAGTGAGAAGCCAGATCAAAACATGTGCTCCCTTGGCAACATTTAAATCCACCTGGTGAGCTATTAGCCACGAATGAGATGCTTTAAATACAGTCCAAATAATAAAGTAAAGCACAAGAAAAGGAAAGAGTGAATTATTTCTTTTTTTCATGCCTTCTTATTTTGATGAACCCGTCTCTTTAAAGAGTTTATAAAACAACGCTCCTAATACAAGGATAGGAAACAAGATGGTCAGCAATGGAAAAACGCCCATCCATCGGTCCAATTTAATTCCTGCAAAAACGGATAAAGAGAGATACACCAGCAACTGGGAAGCCAGGCCAGCATATCGCATCCATTCTTTTTTAGAATCAGCGGACGAGGGCTTGTGGCTGTTGCTCATCTTTATTCATCTCTACCACATTCGCTCCCATGTGACATTGACCGTTGAACGTAGCAGAAGGTTCAACCTGTAATTTACCAGCATAAATATTACCAGAAACAACGCACTCACCACGTAACTGTAATAACTCGGTAGCGCGAATATTACCATTTACTTTTCCAGTTACATCGGCTTGATTTCCGGCAATATCACCCTCTACAACACCCGTACTTCCAATGATAATTTTTGCAGAAGTTTTTACATTACCCAAAACAGTTCCATCAATTCGCAGATCTCCATTGCTACTGATATCACCTTTGAGTGTAGTACCGGCACTGATTAATGTTGCTGCGTTGCCGGATTGCGGATAAGAAGTTTGCATGTCGGGTTTGGATTTAGTTGTAAACATAGAATTAAATTAAGTTCAGTCGCTTGTTACTTCGGTTGCGGGCATTTCAATGGGGATGGTATCCAACACCACATTGTTATCGCCAGAAAGTGTTTTTTTGAGACCTAAAATATACTGATTTTTCAGGGCATCTTCACGAGCTACTGAATCAACTCTGTATTGCAATCTCTTTAAGGCCATCACAGAAGCATAATCAGAGCCCGCCCCCGGGATGTAATATTTTAAGGGAGTGAAAATGATTAAAGCAGTTGTCAGTCCTACCAATACCACAAAAATCATACTGAATACGGTGTAAACGCTTAAGCGTGAGAGCCGGAAGGTGACCACCTCCTCGTAGGTATCGTCATTCATAATAACCAACCGATACCGGTTGCGAAGACGCTTTAAGCCAGAAGGTAGCTCCAGTTTTGCCATTTTTTACTTGGATTGGATAAAGGTAAGGAGACCACAGCCCTAAAAGCATTGATTTCCATTGAAAATACTCACAAAAAATTAAGGTTTGATACA
>DDPN01000128.1:0-182 GCA_002342205.1 Chitinophagaceae bacterium UBA2467
GGCACCAATACTGCTGCTTGTTTGCCATCTACACAAGATTTAAATGCAGCACGTATCGCGACTTCTGTTTTTCCAAACCCCACATCTCCGCAAACCAACCGGTCCATCGGAGAGCTAGACTCCATATCTTTTTTCACATCTGCCGTTGCTTTACTCTGATCAGGTGTGTCTTCATAAATAAA
>DDPN01000128.1:235-3087 GCA_002342205.1 Chitinophagaceae bacterium UBA2467
ATCAAATGCAATTTCTTTAACCTTTGACTTTGTTTTTTCCTTGAGTCGGTTCCATACATCACTGCCCAGTTTATTTACTTTAGGAACACTCCCTTCTTTACCAGAGTATTTGGCAATTTTATGCAGGCTGTTGATGTTGACATATAAAATATCAGAGTCCTTGTAAACCAATCGAACCGCTTCTTGCATGCGGCCATTCACATCAATTTTTTGAAGTCCACTAAACACACCTACACCATGATCGATATGCGTCACAAAATCTCCAGGTTGTAACTCGCGCAGCGTACGGAGTGTAAGTGCTTTATTCTTATTGTATGCCTGCTTGACTTTGTATTTATGATAACGCTGAAATATCTGATGGTCAGTATAACAAACCCATTTTAAATCATGGTCAATAAAGCCCTCGTGAATAGATTTTGAAACAGGCTCAAAAACTAATTCGGCTTTGAGATCATCAAAAATGGTTTGCAGCCGTTCTAACTGTCGAGGATTATCAGAAAAAATACTGAGCCGATAATTTTTTGATGCCCAGTTACGTAAATCTCCAATCAACAAATCAAAATTTCGGTTGAAGGAGGGCTGGTCTTTGGTAGAAAAAGTAAGCTCTAACAACAAGGATTCTCCAGGTAGTTGAGCACCCACGCCAAATGAAACTAGGTTGCGCTTCAACATAGATTGTTGCAAACGAGTGGGTTCTTCTAAATCAGAGGTAGTCACTTCTTTTTTAGCCCACTTTTCATCCTCAATAGCATCACTCGTAAGCGTTTGCTCAGTGCGAACTTTTAAAAATGTTGTAAAACTTTCCCAGGTATCTTCCATTCTGTCTACACAAAGTGTAAAATCCTGGACCCATACCACCGTATTAGCTGGTAAAAAATCCAATAGTGAAACACCAGGTCCACTTACCATTGTTTCGTCCATTCGCGGGATAATCGATACTGCTGATAACTTTCGTTCACTCAATTGTGTTTCCGGATCTATCAATCGGATGGATTCAATTTCATTACCAAATAATTCAATACGATAGGGTTTATCGNNGGCTCATACACAAAATCACAACGTTCAAATTGATAGTCGCTTAACTTGAGCAGTAAAGCAGGTATATCCAAGGTGGCGCCCACATTCAAATCAATGATACGATCAGCAAAAGCTGCAGCAGCTACTACTTTTTCAAGTAAGGCTTCGGGGTAGGTAACCAATACTTTTTTTCGGAGTTCGCCAGTAGCAGCCTCGCGTTTTGAAAGTCTGGTCAAGGCTTCGGTTCTTAACATCACATGCGATGGATTCAGCAACCGAAAATTCTTGCTATTCTTATAGGAGGATGGAAAATAAAAGAGATCAAGCGCCCCCGTGATACTCTCTAATGTATTTTGAAAATAGGCCGCCTCTTCGGCATCATTGCAAATAACCAAGTGGTTGTGTGCAGATAGAGTTTGGTTGGAAAAACAGGCCGCTAGTACAAAAGCGGGAGATGAGCCTTGCAAACCAGAGAGAAGCGTTTCGTGCGGTCCGGGCAATACAATCCTGTCCGCCAATTGTAAAAGGCGGGGGTCTTGCTGATAAGTTGTCAACAGTTCCTGTACGCTCATGATCCGCGCCGCAAATATACTCGCAATTCTTGGTAACTTTAAACAAACGAAAACATGGCTTTACTACCCTGGAGAATAGCAAAAGTGATCCGGATTGCCAATCACACTCCTACTACCCGTCAATTCTGGTTTGAGGTAGCCGAGTTGAATGTTGTTGATTTTAAACCCGGACAATTTGTAACGCTGGATCTGCCCATACATGAAAAACCTAATAAGAGATGGCGTAGTTATTCAATTGCCTCTTGTCCAGATCAAACTAATACATTTGAACTACTCATTGTTTTAGCAGAAGGAGGCGCCGGTACAACTTATTTATTTAATGAAGTAGTAGTAGGAACTGAAATCCCCTTCAGAGGACCACAGGGCGTATTTGGATTGCCTACTGATCTTAGCATCGATACATTTTTGATTTGTACCGGAACCGGTATCGCTCCGTTTCGCAGTATGGTGCGCAGTTTATACGAAAACCATACCCCCATTGGAAATTTACATTTGGTATTTGGGTGTAGAAAAAAAGAAGATCTTCTGTATTATCAAGAGTTAAAAGAACTTGAAAGCAAATTTCCAGGCTTTCATTACCACCCCGTTTTATCTCGCGAAACCTGGGAAGGAAGAACTGGTTACGTGCATCCCGTTTACGAGGAACTTTGTCAAGCAAAACAACCTGCACAGTTTTTACTATGTGGCTGGAAAAATATGATTGACGAAGCCCTGACACGTATCCAAGCCATGGGCTATGACAAAAAACAGATTCACCGAGAGATCTACGGTTAAAAGACGAGTTCCTCTTCTAGCGTTGAGGGTGAAATCTATTTGTTAATTTAGCGGCATGCCTATCAAAACTATTATTGAACCGTTTCGGATCAAGTCAGTTGAACCCATTTATTTCAATACCCGCGAAGAAAGAGAAGCGATTTTAAAAAAAGCAGATTACAATGTATTCAGTATTGCTTCGCGCGATGTACTGATTGATTTGCTTACGGATAGTGGCACTTCGGCCATGAGCAGTCGTCAATGGGCAGGCATTATGGAGGGCGATGAATCCTATGCAGGTAGCCCCAGCTTTTATCATTTTGAATCGGTGGTTAAGCGAATCACCGGCATGCACTATGTGATTCCTACGCACCAAGGAAGAGCATCGGAAAAAATTCTGTTCACGGCTGTGGGAGGAAAAGGAAAATATTTTATTAGTAATACCCTGTTTGATACCACACGTGCGAACATTGAGTTTTCAGGTGCCGAAGGAATTGACCTAATGTGTGC
>DDPN01000022.1:0-3841 GCA_002342205.1 Chitinophagaceae bacterium UBA2467
AGAAGCAGCACCTGCAGTGTTTGTGGCGTTAACAGTGATTGTACCAGTTGCAGTATTAGTTCCACCAGTGCAACCTCCGGTCATCGTAACCGTATAGGTATATGATCCACTAGTAGTGGGTGTACCACTAATAGTTACAACATTTCCTAACCAGCTGCCAGTTACTCCTGTTGGCAAACCACTAACAGTCGCGCCAGTAGCTCCGGTTGTAGAATATGTTATGTTGGTAATTGCCGAATTGATACACTTTGTTTGAGCATCTGTATTAGCTGCTGAACTTAAACTAATTGTATTATTTATGCTACTTAATGAGGGTATAGCCGTTGAAGATTGATTGTATAACTGTAAAATTTCGCAATCGGTCAGCACTCTATTCCAAACACCAACATCATCAACTGTACCATTTAAATATCCTGGTGATGACGCCCCCACTTTACCCACTAACAATGAAACAGCTTGCATAGTAGAGTTCATAGCCAAAGTGCCTGTTGCAATTAAAATACCATTTCGGTATACCTTAGAATTATTGGTGCCTGCAACACCCACTAAGACATAGTGAGTCCATTGATTATCTGTAACACCAGTATTGTTGATATAAGGATTGGTCCCGTTGCCTACCCATTGATATCCGTTTGCAGAACGACTAAAATAAAAAAAAGAATTTGTGGCATCTAGATTTGTGTATTTTGATATGACCATTCCATTTGCACCACTACTGACCCAAAGACTTATTGAAATTGATATAGAACTTGTTGGCCCAATTGAAGTATTGGATCCAAAATCTATATAAGCGTTAGTACCGTTAAAGCTATAGGCGCTATTAGCAGCGCCAAATCTATCAGTGGCAAGGGTAGCATTATAGACTGTTCCATTATTGCCAGTACCCATAGCATTATTTGCATTTCCACAAAAAGGATAAAATGCTACAAGACCAGTCCTCAGGTTAGTTGAAAGGTCAGTTAAAGCACAGACTTGCCCATATGTATAGTTTGAAAAAAACGTGACTATAAAAAAAATGAACAATTGTCTAAGGGTATACTGCCAAAAGTTGGCCATAGGTATGGTTTAAGTATCTTAAAAAAATTCTGTCAAATTTACATATTATAACTTCTAAAGAGGTGTAGGATTGTTTAATGCAGGCAGAAATGAAACAAATTGATTTTCAAACAATTACGCTGGATTTCAGGATTTTCTTCTCGTATACCAGTTAGTAATAGCTGAGATACCCACACCAAAGCTGACACCAGCAATTATAAATAGTTGTGAGATGCCACTTTCTGCCCCAAATGAAAGTTTGAGAAGAATAGTAGAAATAACAAAACTTGAATTTCGAATTATAATAGGAAACTCATCAGTATAAAAAAGTGAAAACAATAAGATCAATACATCACTGAGAATTAGCAAAGTGAAAAAATGATCAAAAAATATCGCATTCAAATTTGGAGTGGACACCAGCATCTCTCCAGATCGAAGTCCTAGTAGCCAATCTCCGAAACTGTATAATCCAATAACTAGGGTAATTAAAAATAAAATAGTTGCTAAAATTCTTTTCGAGCTAATAAATCGTTGTAATTGAATACTGGAACTAGCTACACCTTCTGATCCGTCTACACCAACCGAATTTTTTCCACTTATTCTATAAAATAGCAAAATCAGAATAAACAATATGATGACCGCACCCAAATCATACCAAAATTCGATATTATTGGCGCTCAAAAAATTATTTTGATTCAAATCCAAATGGGTCATGTCTTTGAATATACCTCGTATGAGTATTAAGACAATAATCTCATATTGCTTACCAACATAGATAGTAGTAGAGTGTTGCAAATAATACAGAAGTAAATAAGCCTCGTACATTAACAAAAATGAAAAGGGAGTATAAATAGCATTAATGGGGCTACTCAATAAGCCCGAAGGCTCCATTCCTAAAAAATAGGAATAAAAGGTATAGAGAGATAGATGAATTAGAAAACTACCAATGGCAATGTATAAAATAACTCTTCCAAGCCTGGTCCGAAGTTCAGGAGAAAAGAAAAAATTCTTTGAAAGACTAATGCTAGTTTTCATTATTGCCTCTAGTAAGTTAATACAAATTTGACAAATGTAACTATCAAGACACCTCTGTTAAAAGGGTAACAACATCCAGATAGAGCAAGAAGTATGACCAGAATTACCCATGGGCGCATTAAGGATCGTAAATCCTAGTCGTTTGTAAAAATTGACGGCTTTAGAAAATTGTGGCATACTCTCTAAATACAACTGCTTGTAGCCCATTTCTTTGGCAGAGTTGATACATGTTTCCATCAGCACTTTCCCAATTCCCTTACCACGGGCGTTAGGATTCAAATAGAACTTAACCAGCTCCGCTGTACTTTGAGATAGGCCCTCAGTGGGATACACTCCGCAACAGCCAACAACCTTGTTATGCTCTAATGCCACCCAAAGAATAGCTCCTATTCGATTAAATAAATCAAAAAGATGATCGGTTGTCGGGTCACTATAAACAGTCCCCGTTCTCGGTGCATCAAACTCCTCAAAAGTGGCTCTGATAATGGAAGCCAAAATTGGTTCATCGTTTTTTTCAACTTTTCTAATAAACAGCTCGCTACTCATCATTTAATATATCTGTTAAATGTATAAATGATTAAACTCATTGATACAATATTTGTTATTAATAAAATAGCTTCATGAAAAAAATGATCATAACACTACTTATTGTCCTAGTTATACTGACTGTATTTCAATCATTTATGGTAGCATCTACAAATAATATTGAAAAACAACCTTACCGAGTCATAAAAAAGGAAAAGGAATTTGAAATCAGGTATTACCCTGCTGCAACATTTGCCACGATTAAATCAAATGTAAACACATACAGAGAATTGTCTGGAAGTGGTTTTAGAAAAATTGCTGGTTACATTTTTGGAAATAATGAATCATCGACCAAAATTGCTATGACCTCACCCGTACATATGGAGATTGGCAAAGAAGAATCATCAATGAGTTTTGTCATGCCATCAAAATATAGCGTTAACAATCTTCCAAAGCCTAACGATAGCAAAGTTGAAATACATGAATCAAAACCTGAATATGTTGCAGCTATTGAATTTGGCGGGTATGTAAATGATGCAACCTTAAAAAGGTATACTGAACAACTTCAAAAGAGTTTAGAGAGTCATAACATTAAACCTATTGGTCACTATAGATATCTTGGATACAATCCCCCCTATCAACTAATTAATCGAAGAAACGAAGTAATCGTTGAGATCGAATGGAAGGAGTAATAAACAGAGAACTGTTAGATACTACTTTTTAGGTGCAATCGGAATTCTCACTACGGATGGATACGCTTTAGAGTGATGAATGATGTTTTGAACAGCAACTCCTTTTGATTCATCATAATTATTACCACCGGTATTTAAGTTGCGTTCAAACCGTGGGAAGTTACTACTCGAAACTTCAATGCGTATACGATGACCCGGCGCAAAGTAGTTACTCGTTACCATCGGGCTCATATTCACTTTGTAAACTCTTCCTTTCTCCATAAACACTTCTTTATCGTAACCTTCACGATAACGCAAACGCTGAATTGTCTCATCTAAATTGTAAGCCTTACCATCAGGGTGAACATCAATGAGTTTAATCGTAATATCAGAGTCTGTTCCGGTAGAGGAAACATAAAGCGTGGATTCAATAAAACCAGTTACCTCAACACCTTCAGTAAGTGAATCAGATGTATAAACAAGTACATCATTTCGTAACTCGACCTGCGATTGATCAAAAGATCCGCCTTGTATGGCATTACCTGTACAACAAACATTACCACCAACAGAAGGTA
>DDPN01000022.1:3868-5922 GCA_002342205.1 Chitinophagaceae bacterium UBA2467
CCATTTCGTGTGTTGGCATGACCATTACTAGAAAGCCAAAACTCTTGCATGCGTGTACCAGGAAGAGGAAAACTATCTGCTGATTGCCATTTGTTTGAACCCATTGTATAGTAACGAACACGTGGATTTTTCTGTTTGAAATTATTGGCCTCTCCTTTTAAATGGTAATCAAACCATGACCAGGTAAGTTCATCATAATTAAGTCTGGCATCACCCACGCTAAGATCTCCAACTTTTGTATCTGCTGTTGCGCGCTTATAAGAGCAGTGTAAAACAGGTGCAATAACTAAATACTGGTCATCGGCTAACTTACTACCCTTGGCACTATTGCGCAGGTGATTGAAAAGTTCAATATTAGGACCAGAAGAAACATCAAACCAAGATACAAACCAATACCCTGGCACATCGATTGGCATATTCTCATGCCAGAGACCCCCTTTAAACCATTCTGGATCATTGGGCTTGCGAGTAATCATCTTATCATAGATGCCCTGTTGACCATCTACATTACGAATGATATCACTCACTGGCAAATGATTAAGAGCCTTTGCCCAATCTACACGAGGCATTTCAGTTGCCATATCATAAAAGCGTGAGATACGAACAAGGTCTTGTTGTGTCATATCTTTTGACAACGTTGGACGAAATTTATCATTTTGTGTTCCATAGAGCCAAGAAGTAAAAAGCATTTGCTGTGCCCCACCTCGATACCAATTGCCTTGTTCCTGAAATCGACCCACTTTTCCAACACCAGCACCAAATCCCTGCGCAACAATTGCACCAAGTGCGGGATGCTTACGTGAAGCCACTGCCATCTGCCACTCTGCAGTAGAGGAACAACCAATCAAACCAATTTTACCATTAGACCACGGCTGTGCAGCAAACCAGGTAAATGCATCATCTCCATCTGTAACAGGAGTCCCAAGAATATCCCACTCTCCTTCAGAGAAAAAACGACCTCGCTCATTTTGAACTGCAAATGCATAGCCACGACTTACAGCTTCATAGGCTTCTTCAAAACTGCGTGAAGTCATTTTACCATCTACCCAACTATTAAAGTTGTAAGGAGTTCGCGATAAAATGAGCGGATAACGACCACCGCCTTTAGGCCTATATATATCTGTTGCTAGCCGGATTCCATCGCGCATGGGGATCATCACCTTCTGTTCAATCACAGCTATTTCAGCAAGCTTATAATAAATCGGAAGTGTATCCTGTGCTTGCGAGATCAAAGTCATCAAAACAAGTAATGAAAGAAGAAGGCGATTTTTCATTGGGATATTTTTAGTACTTAAATATACGGAACTACTGCTAACGCCATCCCCTTTTGAGCTTCATTAAAAGTTCCATTATTGTATACGAGATTGCCATTTACAAAAGTATGGGTCACTTTACTATGAAAAGTTGTTCCCTCTAATGGAGACCATCCGCATTTATATAAAATATTTTCTTTGTCAACAGTGAAACTTGTATCTAAGTCTACTAAAACCAGATCAGCATAATATCCTTCGCGTATAAAGCCTCTTTTATCAATTCGATAAAGAATCGAGGGATTGTGACACATTTTTTCTACGATTTTTTCAAGCGAAATAGCTCCTTCCTTATAAAACTCGAGCATGATATTCAAAGAGTGTTGAACTATTGGAGCCCCTGACATCGATTGAAAATAAGGTCTTTGCTTTTCATCCATTCCATGAGGCGCATGATCTGTTGTAATGATATCGATACGATCATCAAGTAATGCTTGTAGTAACCCTTTCTTATCTTTTTCAGTTTTGATAGCAGGATTCCACTTAATTAACTTTCCAAGACGATGATANNTCATTTCGGAATAAGTGGGTTTCCGCTTCAGTTGATAAGTGCAGAATATGTAATCGTGCATGATACTTATTGGCAAGCTCAATAGCGCGTTTAGTGGCTTCGTAACAAGCTTGCTCGCTTCTGATTTTTGGATGAAACTCTACGGGCACATCATCACCATATTTTGATCGATAGTACTCTTCGTTTTCTTCTATAATTGCTTCTTTTTCTGAGTGAATGGTGATAATTGATTT
>DDPN01000002.1:0-4348 GCA_002342205.1 Chitinophagaceae bacterium UBA2467
CCTTCACTTGATAAATAATTTTCAACATAGACGATGGGCTTGCCCAATAATTTTTCGAAGCCCTTTTTATACGGCTCAAAAGCAACACCGCCATGTACAAAAAAGCTCAAATTGGGCCACATCTCATGGATATGATTCAGCTTGTACCGCTCAATCACCATTTCCATTAACATTTGACACCAAGCAGGAACTCCCACCAAATAACCAATATCCCAATTGGGTGCCTGCTCTACAATCTCTTGTAGTTTTTGATTCCAATCACTGATCGCAGCAATTCGGCCGCCAGGTTTGTAAAATGTCTGAAACCAAAAAGGTCGTCTCTTGGCCAAGATGCCACTTAAGTCGCCCGCGTACCAGCCTGCTTTTCCTTTTTTTAAATCGGTAGCGCCTCCTAACATCAAAAACCCCTTAGTCATGGCGCGCATATTTGCTTCTTCGTAGCGTACCAAACTGAGTAACTGACGTAGATAGTTGATCATATTGCTTCGCAATAGATCATTGGTAACAGGAATATACTTGCTTGCCGCTTCTGAAGTTCCCGAACTTAATGCATAATACTTGATCTTGCCGGGCCAGGTAACATCGGGGGTTCCATCCAAGGTTTGCTTCCACCATTCATTATAAATTTTATTGTAATCATGAATAGGGACCAACTCCTGGAATTTTTTACCCGGGTGTTTACTAAGCAAGGCCTGATCAAAATGATATTGCTGCCCAAAAGAAGTAAAACGCGCTTTTTTTAACAGCTTCTTTAATACACGAAGTTGTTGTCGCCGATTATCATTTATAGGAATCTGGAGAATGGAAGCCAGTGCCTTCGGAATCTTTATTTCAATGATGGACGCCATTGCACGGATTCAATTGTTTTGCGAATATACGCAATTGACCGAGGGAGAACCTATCTTCGCACATGCTTCGTTCAACACTAGTAGAGGCCACGCAAGCCGGCGCAGCTGAGATTATGCGCTTTTTTCAGCAGTCATTTACCGTTTCAAATAAAGAAGGTGTCAATAACCTGGTGACTGAGGCCGATCACGCATCGGAAAAAGCAATTTTATCAGTGATCAAACGCGACTTTCCTGCTCATCAGATTTTGGCAGAAGAGAGCGGTGCGCTTTCCCAAAATTCCGAATTCAAATGGGTGATTGACCCCATTGACGGAACTGTCAATTTTGCGCAAGGTATTCCCTTGAACTGTGTTTCCATAGGAATTGAACATAAAGGAGACATTGTAATGGCCGCCGTCTATAATCCACATCTCAATGAATTTTTCTTTGCAGAAAAAGGAAAGGGCGCAACACTCAATGATAAACCGATACATGTTAGCCAAAAATCTGTAACACTTCACTCCTGTTTAGTAACGGGATTCCCCTATACCTATATCAACGAACCCAATGGACCACTGGAAGTATTTGAACGATTTGTTCGCAAGGGTGTGCCAGTGCGTCGATTAGGATCTGCTGCTATTGATCTCTGCTGGGTTGCCTGCGGAAGATTTGATGGTTTCTTTGAACAAAAGCTAGAACCCTGGGACAGTGCAGCAGGATTTTTAATTGTTGAAGAAGCTGGCGGACGCGTAACCGACTTTAAGGGAGATGCTTTTTCCATTTATCAACATAAAGTATTAGCAACAAATGGTCTTATTCATGCTGAAATGCTGGATGTGATCAATGCTCGTAAAGAATTATAATTTGTATAGCACATGGCAAACGAACGAACTGAAATAAGTACACTGGGTGAATTTGGATTGATTGAACACTTGACAAAAAATATTGAACTGCAAAATGCATCTTCAATTTTAGGTGTGGGTGACGACGCAGCAGTGATTGATCATTTTGGAAAACAAACAGTTGTCACAACAGATCTACTGGTAGAAGGTGTTCATTTCGATCTCATGTATACACCGCTAAAGCACTTGGGATATAAATCTGTTATAGTTAACCTGAGTGACATTTATGCAATGAATGCAACACCCACACAAATTGTAATAAGTATTGCCATCAGCAGTCGATTTAGCGTGGAAGCTGTTGATGAACTCTACGAAGGAATCTATGCGGCTTGTGAAAAGTATGGAGTGGATTTGGTAGGCGGAGATACGACTTCATCTCAAAAAGGATTAATCATTTCAATTACTGCAATTGGAGAAGTAACCCCCGATAAATTTGTAAAAAGAAGCACGGCGCAAAAAGGAGATTTAGTTTGTGTGAGTGGAGACCTAGGCGGGGCCTATATTGGATTGTTGTTTTTAGAAAGAGAAAAAAAGATTTTTTTGGAAAGCCCGGGCGTACAACCAGATCTCGAAGGAGAGGCTTATGTAGTGGGCCGTTTATTGAAGCCTGAAGCACGGAAAGACATTATAGAATTTTTTGAAAAAGAAACTATTACGCCCACCTCTATGATGGATATAAGCGATGGGTTAAGTTCTGAGCTATTACATATTTGTAAACAAAGTCAATTGGGATGTGTGTTGTATGAAGACAAACTCCCCATAGCAGAGGCTACTCGTCAAGCTGCTTTCAAATTTGAATTAGATCCTACTGCTTGTGCATTGAGTGGTGGCGAAGACTATGAACTACTCTTTACTATTCCTCAAGCTGATTATGATAAACTAGTATTAAATGAGCAAATCAGCGTGGTGGGTTATATGACCGAAGCAGAACAAGGTGCACATATCATTACGAAAGGAGGAAGCAAGCATGCGATCACTGCACAAGGATGGAATCATTTAAAATAAGAATCAACCTACTGAATCAAAAAGCGATCTCCGTCTTTCAAAAAGGGTAATTGCTGGCGAACACTTTGTAATTTTTCCTGATTCAGTTGACAGGTATACGTTGTTTCTTTGTCCCGTTCTGTAAATAAAACTTCTCCCATTGGATCAATAATCATAGAGTCTCCGCTATGATAAATATTATTTCCATCTTCTCCTACTCGGTTTACCCCAATCACGTAACATTGATTTTCGATAGCTCTTGCCTGTAGCAAAGTCATCCATGCGTGTCTTCTTCGTTCGGGCCAATTAGCTACATAAACCAATACATCATATTCAGTATTGCTTTCATTTTGTTGTTGACGGGCCCAAACAGGGAAACGCAGGTCATAACATACTTGTAAATTAAAACGCCAACCGTTCACAGAGGCAATCAATCTTTTTGCACCAGCAGCATAGTATTGATCTTCCCCGGCAAACCCAAATAGATGTCGTTTATCATACACACCGGTTTCACCATTGGGTAATACCCAAAGTAATCGGTTATAATAATTCTCATTTTCCTGAATAATCACACTTCCACATAAAATAATTCGATTGGCAGCGGCGATGCTTTTCATCCAAGTAACCGTAGGCCCTCCCATGTTTTCTGCCAATTGATTAGGGCGCATACTAAAACCCGTGCTAAACATTTCGGGTAAAAAAACAACCTGTGTCTTTCCTTTAAGCGTGCTAATCTTTTCTTCGAAAGAACGCAAATTGGCTTCTTTGTTTTCCCACTGTAAAGAGGCCTGTATGAACGAAACAGAAAGTGGATTCATAGGTTCAAGTTACAACTTTGACAGAATGGCCCTTACTAATTCTGGCTCAAACCCTTTGCCAATTATATAATCAGCTGTTTTCTTCTGTCGAATGATGTATTGGAACTGTTTAAGGCTTTGGTATTTTTTGGTGATCAGTTCTTTCAATACTTTTTCATAGTCAGCCTCCTCTATTTCTGCCATAGCCTTACGAATACAATACACACTAACCCCTCTTTGTTGCAACTCCATTTTGATACGTACCCGACCCCAGCGCTTCGCTCTCCATTTTCCACCCGCATAAGCTTTGGCGAAACGTTCTTCATTCAAATAATCATCCTCAATGAGGGAGCTGATCAATTCATCATGTTGACGGGCTGGACATCCTAATAAAAACAATTTATCCCGCACTTCCCGATGTGATCGTTCCTGGTAGGCACAATAATGACGTAGTTTTTGGAGTGTTTGCTCAGGGGTAAGTGCCTTTTTGTACATCCCTCCAAAACTACCCAAAAAATCAGTAGTTTCGCCTTCAACCTATCAATAGAAATGGTATGAAATTCATTGCGAATTCTTCGGTGCTTTTGAAACAATTACAGCACATTTCAGGAGTGATTAATACAAACACAGTACTACCCATTCTGGAAGATTTTTTGTTTGAAGTAGAAAAGAACAAATTGACGGTGGTAGCCACTGACCTGGAAACAGTCATGCGTGTGCAATTAGATATTGAGGCAAAAGACACCGGAAAGGTTTGTATTCCTGCGCGTATTTTGATGGACTCATTAAAAAATATCGGGGACCAGCCGCTTACTTTCAATATTGATAAAAATTTTGC
>DDPN01000002.1:4399-6168 GCA_002342205.1 Chitinophagaceae bacterium UBA2467
AGCGCAGATGAAACCACTTCATTTGAAATGAGTGCCACCGCATTGCTTACGGCTATCAACAAAACCTTGTTTGCCACCAGCAATGATGATTTACGTCCTGCAATGACCGGCGTGTTTTTTGAATTAGACAAAAAAGGATTACAATGTGTAGCTACTGATGCACATCGATTAGTTCGTTACAAAAGGTCAGATGTAAAATGTCCTAAAACAGATTCATTCATTGTTCCAAAAAAACCGTTGAATTTAGTTAAGGCTGCTATTCCTGATACAGATCAACCTGTTACTATTAATTACAATAGCAACCATTTGTTTATTAGTTACGGTACTACCCAAATGAGTTGCCGACTAATCGATGCAAGATTCCCCGATTACAAAGTAGTAATCCCAACCGGCAATCCTTATAGTCTCACTGTAAATACTTCAGAGTTCCAAAGTGCCTTACGTCGCGTTAGTATTTTCAGTAATAAAAGCACTAATCAAGTAGCACTTAATATCAGCGGCAGCGAACTACAATTAGCAGCCCAAGATGTGGACTTTAGTTTTGAAGGAAATGAGCGCATGAAATGTCAGTACAATGGAGAAGATCTTTTAATTGCATTCAACGCAAAGTTTCTTATTGAAATGTTAGGCGCTGCGGATAGTGATGAAGTACAAATTGAATTATCGACTCCAACGAAGGCGGGTATCATTCGTCCAACAGATAAAGCAGAAAACGAAGAACTATTAATGCTGGTGATGCCGTTGATGTTAAATCAATAAACTCTTTACCATGTGGTCGGATTGGATTCAATATTTTCAAACTCTTGAACAACGTCCGGCAGAGCGTTTAGCTATTTTAGTTGGTGGTCTTCTTTTTTTCTGGATCATTGAAGGGGCCATTCCTCTTTTTAAATTACCCTATCGTAAAGGAAAATGGACACATGCTGGTGTCAATTTTGTGTTCACGGTTATTCACCTGATCATACACACTTTTCTGGCTTTATTAATAGTAGCGTTGTCTGATTGGTGCAGGCAAGCTGAATTCGGAATTATCTATTGGACAAATGTCAACACACTTGGCACAATCTTAATTGGTGTATTGGCACTTGACTTTAGCAGTTGGCTGGTACATTGGGTTATGCACCAGCAAAAGTTTTTATGGCGTTTCCATTTAATACATCACAGCGATACCAAAGTAGATGTTACGACCGGCCTGCGTCACCACCCCGGGGACAGCTTACTACGTGGATTGTTTTTTCTACTCCTGATTTTTGTTTCGGGAGCTCCTATGTATAGTGTGATGATGTATCAAACACTTGTTGTAGTCGCTACCGCATTTACACATGCAAACATTAAACTGCCAACTGGTATTGATAAGACAATAAGTTGGGTTTTAATCTCTCCCAACATGCACAAGGTGCACCATCACTGGAAGCAGCCTTATACGGATTCAAATTATGGTGCTGTTTTTTCAATTTGGGATCGACTATTTGGAACCTTTCGCACCTTAGATGTTTCAACCATTCAATATGGAATTGATCGAGATTACCCTGTAGGAAAAGATGAAGATCTTGGTCTTTTATTAAAGAGTCCTTTCCAAAATAAAAGCCACGAATGAAAGTTGTTGCGCTTATACCAGCCCGGTATGCTGCATCACGCTTTCCGGGTAAGCTGTTACAGCAGCTAGGTAATAAAACTGTTATCCGTTATACCTACGATGCGACAGTTGCCACAGGACTCTTTGATCAGGTTATTGTAGTAACAGATAGTGACGAAATTGAAAATGAAAT
>DDPN01000002.1:6309-6430 GCA_002342205.1 Chitinophagaceae bacterium UBA2467
TGCAAAAAATCAGTGACCCTAAACTGATGCAGGAGTCAAGTATTGTTAAGGTAGTTACGGATCTAAATAATGATGCGCTCTATTTTAGCCGAAGTGTAATTCCTTTTCACCGTGACCCTAG
>DDPN01000049.1:0-1436 GCA_002342205.1 Chitinophagaceae bacterium UBA2467
AAGTCAAAAATTCCATCCGGCTGTGGATCATTCTGATTGTTAAGTCGATCCAAATTCACCTGTGAAATAATGGGCATTCCTTTGTAGGGATCCACTACATCGGTTGGTGGTAAATATCTTTTCTCACCCAAACTAGGTTCTTCATAAAGAATGTCTAAACTAAAATCTTGTCGCTCTAACTGGCCAAAACCTACAGAATACACATTCTTCATCATGAGATCCCAAATCGGAAGTTGTGTTCGCTGCGAAGTAGCTTTCAATAATTTCAAAAACAATACTCGCTGTGAATTTCCAGAGGTATCGGGAGGAACATCTTGGGAGAATTCTCCCACCTGATACACTTTACCATTGTAGGTGTACTGAAAAGCTAATCCGAGAACCTCATCAGGCTGTAAGGGCTGATTCAACGAGACAAACCCAATTTGCGGATTAAAATAATATTCAGTAGGCTGTAGTTTACGAGCAAATGTTTTCTCAAAATCCTGTACAGGTAGTAATCCTTGTGCAGTCAGTGTACTTTGTGCCTGCGAAGAATTTCTAAATCCAGGATTAGATTGAAGCGTTGCATAAAGACTATTGGCATCGTTGCGCGGCAATTCACTGCCTGCACCTGTCAACCGATTGTTATACGGAAAACGTTCACCCAAATCCATAAAAGCAATGACATCACGCGTATCTGTAGTTGTTCCATTACGATTAGTTACCCATACTTCCACACGAAGTATTTGCACCTTTGAATTTACTACTGGCAATTTCTTCATTGCCGCATTGTAGTTGTTGCGGAAATATTGAGCGAGTAAAAAATGTCGGTTTTCATCATACTCATCTGCCTTCAATGTAAATCGCTGCGCAGTTGTGCCGCCTTGCACGCCCATTGTTTGACGCTGCGAACGTTGATTGGCCAGCACAGTTGTAACAAATAACTTTCCAAACTGAAGTTGCGTTTTTACTCCAAACAATGATTGCGCTCCCGGAATTAGTGTTCCCTTCGAAGCAAAACTGGTGTTACCTGCTTCAAACTGTTTGACGATATCATCATCCTTCCCCTTGAAATCTAATTTGAGTTGATTGTCAAAATTGAAATTGGCAAGTGTATTGTAATTGATAGGAAGTTTTAATTTTTCGCCGATTTGTGCGTCCATCTGAAGTTGAGAATTCATATTGAAATCAAATCCTCCATTTCGACGCGCTCTTTCAGGCAGCGTTGGATTTTTAATATTTTGACCTTGATATCCTGCTAAAAAATCAACATAACCTGCTGGCTTTACTTCAATTCGAACTTTTCCATCGGGACCCACTCCCATAATTCGATTGAACCAATCATTGTTGACACGGAATAGCGGGCTCTTTGGCTTTCTGTTTAAATCCGTCAACAGTGAGGCACGTGTACGGAAATATTCATTCTCATCTTTACGAGATTGAATTCGTAAAAATTC
>DDPN01000049.1:1482-15679 GCA_002342205.1 Chitinophagaceae bacterium UBA2467
TATTCTACTTGCCGACGGATAAAGGAAGTGTCTCGTAGATCGAAGCTATTATTTCGACGAGACGAATAGGGATCACCATACCGGTCGTACAAAGGATAACGTAAAGTATCGATGGGCAAACGCAGCCAGCTTTCTCCGCTAGCGGAAGCCGATAGCAAGAAACCAACCAGTGACAATAAAAGCCACAACGTATTTGCAACAACGCGATTCAATCGTTCTAGTCAGGTTAGTTTGGGTTATTTAGAGGGACCGAAGTGCCTTTTTAACCAGGTCCTCCACTCCCAATTCGGGATTCGCTTTAAGCGTTTTTTCCACCACCTGGGCAGCAGCCTGTTTAGGGATGCCCAAGGCAGTCAAGGCATTTAACGCATCTTGTTGCAAAGTATTGTTTATCAGGGTAGAATTATTTGTCAGGGGAATGATTTTGGACAGTTTGTCCTTGAGTTCCAGCACCAAGCGTTCTGCAGTCTTTTTCCCTATTCCCTTTATCGATTCCAATGCCTTGACATTAGATTGCACAATAGCAGCAACTAACTCTTCGGGCTTGAGATAGGAAAGCATCACCCGAGCGGTGCTGGCACCCACCCCAGAAACGCTTATAAGATGTTGAAAAAGATCCCGTTCTGACTTTTCTGCAAATCCATACAAGAGATGAGCATCCTCCCGAACCAGTAAAATGGTATACAAAAGACCCTCTTTCTTATCCTGGATAGTCGAATAGGTATGTAGGCTGATATGCACCTCATAGCCTACCCCATTCACATCAATCCAAACCCAGGTGGGAGATTTTTCTACGAATTGTCCGCGCAAAAAACTGATCATACCCGCAAGTTAAGCAGTGACCCCTGCTTTACCTTAATTTTGTCCACTTTTTAACCCTGCAAAATGAGCCATAAAATTCACGCAGCTATCACTGCGGTTGGGGGCTATGTCCCTGCTGACAAACTCACCAATCAGGACCTGGAAAAAATGGTCGACACCAATGATGAGTGGATCAGAACCCGCACCGGAATCACAGAACGAAGAATTTTAAAAGAGCCTGGAAAAGCTACCTCAGATATGATCGTTCCTGCGGTGCAAGAGCTCTGCAAAAAAAGAGGAATCAGCCCCGAAGAAATAGACTGCTTGATTGTGGGTACTGTTACCCCCGACATGGTTTTCCCGTCTACAGCAAATTTGGTTTGCCATAAAATTGGAGCTGTGAATGCCTGGGGATATGATTTGTCAGCTGCTTGCTCAGGGTTTTTGTTTGCACTAGCACAAGGGGCTTCACTCATTGAGAGTGGACGCTACAAAAAAGTGGTAGTATGTGGTGCTGATAAAATGAGCGCCATTGTTGATTATACCGATCGTGCCACTTGTATCATTTTTGGAGATGGCGCCGGCGCTGTTTTATTAGAGCCAACGGAATCTGCTATTGGATTTATGGATTCAATTTTGAGAACAGATGGCAGTGGCGGACAGTACCTGCATATGAAAGCCGGCGGATCATTAAAACCTGCAAGTCTAGAAACAGTAACCAACCGTGAACATTATGCTTATCAAGAGGGACAGGCTGTTTTCAAGTTTGCTGTAAAGGGAATGGCTGATGTTAGCGCAGAGCTAATGGAAAAAAATAAATTGAAAGCGGAAGATATTGCCTGGCTGGTTCCGCATCAGGCTAATTTGCGCATTATAGATGCTACTGCAAATCGTATGGGCATAGGAACAGAAAAAGTAATGATCAACATTGAGCGATTCGGCAATACCACAGCTGCAACGATCCCACTCTGCTTATGGGAATGGGAGAAGCAACTTAAAAAAGGGGACAATATTATTCTGGCAGCATTTGGAGGTGGGTTTACCTGGGGTGCCATCTGGATCAAATGGGCTTACGACACTAATTAAACTTAACTTGTAACAAAGCTTGGCTATGAAAAAAAATAATCTGAAGGGATGGGGATCTGTGGCGGTGCACAGTGGACATCAAAAAGACCCCAACTATGCGCACCTTACTCCTATTTACGCAAGCAGTACCTACATTTTTGATTCTGCTGAACAAGGGATGCACCGATTTACCGGACAAGAAAAAGGATACATCTATGGACGTTGGGGCAGCCCTTCGATTACTGAGGCAGAAGAAAAAATTGCTGCTCTGGAAACCTATGGAACTTCAATAGAGGCCACAGCAATTTTACATGCATCAGGTATGGCTGCCATTACTACCCTATTGATGAGTACACTTAGCCAGGGAGATAAAATTCTTTCTCATTTTTCGCTCTATGGTGGAACAGATGAATTAGTCCATCGCATTTTGCCACGCTTTGGTGTTTCTGCAGTCATTGAAGACTTACGAGATCTTGAAAAAGCAGAATCGGCACTGCGTCAAGACAAAAGCATTAAAATGGTTTATCTGGAAACACCCGCCAACCCAACTATACAATGCGTTGATATTGCTGCGTTAAGTGCACTTGCAAAAAAATATAATTGCATTGTTGCCTGCGATAACACTTTTGCCACCCCTTATCTACAGCAACCTTTCACCTTAGGCGCTGATTTTATTGTGCATTCCACTACAAAATTTTTAAACGGTCACGGTACGGCCATTGGAGGTGCATTAGTTGGAAAAGACATAGAGAGAATGAGAGGACCCATTTATAAATTTCATAAGACGACAGGTGCCAACTCTAATGCCTTTGATTCATTTCTACTAGTGCAAGGCATGAAAACATTAGAGGTTAGAATGGAAAGACACTGCGCTAACGCCGAACAAGTAGCTCGCTTTTTGGAAGGACATAAGAAAGTAAAAAAAGTAAACTACACTGGACTTTCTAGTCATCCCGATTTTGCTATTGCTGCTAAGCAGATGAAACATCCTGGCGCACTCTTGAGTTTTGAAGTGGAGGGAGGCTTACAAGGAGGTATTCAATTCATGGACAAATTAAATTTTTGCACACGTGCCGTTTCATTGGGCACCTGCGACACATTACTTTCTCATCCTGCTTCCATGACACACTTTAGTGTTCCCAAAGAAGAAAAAGAAAAATACGGTATTACAGAAGGACTCATCAGAATGCATGTAGGAATTGAAACCGTAGATGATATCATCAGCGATTTAGATCAGGCCTTGCAATAACTAAAGAATGGAAATTAAAATACGAAGAGCAGAATCCAAAGACTGTCCACGCTTGCTGGAACTGATTCATGAATTAGCCGTTTACGAAAAAGCCCCGCAAGAGGTGACTGTTTCATTGGAGCATTTTGAAAAAAGTGGTTTTGGAGAACAGCCTGTATGGTGGGCCTTTGTGGCAGAAGACGAAAAAGGGATACAAGGATTTGCGCTCTATTACATTCGTTATTCTACCTGGAAAGGACAAACCTTATATCTGGAAGACATTATTGTTACAGCTGAAAGAAGAGGCGAAGGAATTGGAGGAAAATTATTTGAACAAATTTTAGCAGAAGCAAAAGAAAGAAAATTAGTACGCGTGGTTTGGCAAGTATTAGAATGGAACGAACCTGCCATCAACTTTTACAAAAAATACAAGGCCTCCTTGGATCCAGAATGGATCAATGGTGCCATTGAAATTAAGTGTTAAGCCACCCCAGCTACAACGGCTTCTTTATATATTTTCTGAACCAGTCCCTGTAATACTTTACCAGGACCTACTTCGGTAAAATGTGTTGCACCATCTGCAACCATTGCCTGTACACTCTGCGTCCATTTAACAGGCCCTGTCAACTGATTAATAAGATTTTCTTTTATTTCATCGGGACTAACCACTGCCCTTGCAACTACATTTTGATAAACAGGACAGGCAGGAGTATGAAAGTTTGATTGTTGTATTGCGCCGCGCAGCTCATCTTCGGCTGCTTTCATAAGGGGAGAGTGAAATGCTCCACCCACAGGTAATACCAATGCACGTTTAGCGCCTGCTTCCTTAAGTGCCGCACACGCCAACTCGATGCCTTTTACAGATCCGCTAATCACCAACTGACCCGGACAATTATAATTGGCAGGCACTACCACGTCCTGAATTCCAGCACAAACAGCACCCACTTTTTCATCATCTAAACCTAGTATAGCAGCCATTGTTCCAGGTTGTATCTCGCAAGCCTTTTGCATTGCATTAGCTCGAGCTGCTACCAGACGCAATCCATCCTCAAAAGATAACGCACCCGCTGCTACCAACGCAGAAAATTCTCCTAACGAATGCCCTGCTACCATATCAGGTTTTGGATTTTCCAAGGTGATATAGGCAAGAATGGAATGTAAGAAAATAGCGGGCTGTGTCACATCTGTTCTGCGAAGATCCTCTTCAGTACCATTGAACATAATGGAAGAGAGATCAAAACCTAAGAGCGCATTGGCTTGCTGAACCAAGTTGCGCGCTTTTTCATGCTGCTCTACAATTGTTTTTGCCATACCCGGAAACTGAGAACCCTGTCCGGGAAATACATACGCGTGCTTCATAGAATTATTTTCAACTTAATCTGGTTCCGATTAATCGCATAAACTCACTGCGGGTAGAATTTTTATGAAACTCTCCATCAAATGCAGAAGTAGTAGTTACAGAATTCTGTTTTTGTACACCACGCATCATCATACACAAATGCTGTGCCTCTACTACTACCGCAACACCAAGTGGATTTAATGTGTCTTTAATCGCATCGCGGATTTGCATCGTAAGACGCTCCTGCACTTGTAAACGACGAGAAAATACATCAACCACCCGTGCCACTTTACTCAATCCTGTAATCCAACCATTGGGAATATAGGCAACGTGTGCTTTACCAAAAAATGGCAACATATGATGCTCGCACATACTATAAAGTTCGATATCCTTCACCACAATCATTTCACTAACATCTTCGTGAAACTTTGCTGAATTAAGAATGGCATGCGCATCTAACTGATACCCCTGCGTCATGTATTGCATCGCTTTGGCAACACGCTCCGGGGTCTTTAGCAACCCTTCGCGTTCTGGGTCCTCACCGAGCCAGGAAATTGCTTCTTTATAACTTTTAGTGAGCGCCTGTGTAGATTTCTCATCAAACTGCTCGGTTTTTTTGTATGCCATAGTATTTATTTAAGCGGGATATTCCACAAAGTTGCGGGGTGTTTCATATAATCGAACCTGAAGGTCTAATTTGTTTTCCAAATGCGGACGCAACAAGTTAAAAATAACAACAGCAATGTTTTCGGCAGTTGGGTTTAACGAACGAAATTCAACCGTATCCAGATTTAAATTTCGATGATCGAACCGCGCAACAATTTCTCGCTGGATGAGATCGCTCAACAGCTTCATATCAATCACATATCCCGTTTCAGGATCAGGTTCGCCTATAACTTTTACAATGAGTTCGTAATTATGACCATGATAATTAGGTAGTGCACATTTGCCAAATACACGCTCATTCTCTTCAACAGACCAGGTGGGATTAGCCAGACGATGCGCTGCATTAAAATGTTCCTTTCGATAGACTGCTACTTTATTCGCCATAATACTCGATATAAATTTTAGGCGTTTCTACCAGTTTGACGCAGTGCAACTGTACACGCTGCGGAAGACCTGGCAATAACTCCTGCCAAATGCCCATCACCAAATTCTCAATTGAACAAAGCTTTCCGTGCATAAAGTCAACATCAAGGTTGAGATTTCGATGATCCAATTTTTCAATTACTCTTTCCTTAATAACCAGTGATAATTTTTTTGCATCAAAAATAAATCCGGTTTCGGGGTCAGGCAACCCTTTTACCGTAACGTACAACTCAAAATTGTGACCATGCCAATTAGTATTTGCACACTTCCCAAAAACTTCCTCGTTTTTTTCAGTTGTCCAGTCAGGATTAAATAATCGATGTGCAGCATTGAAATGCTCTATTCGTGTCAAGTAAACCATGCTTTACTTTTTTCTTCCCTACAGCATTGGGCGAAGGAAGGGGTAAGAGGCAAAGTTAGCCTTATTAAGCTAATTTTAGGGTATGAATTGCCTGATTATTGCCGCGACCCCTATTGAGATTGCACCCTTTATACGTGCATTGCAAAAAGGGGCAGTAACTTCAAAAAAATGGGAAGTAGATGTTCTAATCACAGGCATCGGACTCTTGGCTACTTCTTACTCACTTCAGAAGCAACTACAATTAAAAAGACCTGATTTGATTATTCAGGCTGGTGTAGGAGGATGTTTCAAAAAAGAATTTCCATTGGGGAAAGTGGTGCTTATTAAAAAAGAAACCATTGCAGACCAAAGTGTCATTGAACTGAATGCACTTAAGACACTTTTTGACTTGAAGTTGGTTCCTGCCAATCAATTCCCTTATAAAAAAGGATGGCTCGAAAACAATAACCCTTTATTAAAAAAAGTACGTCTTCCAAAAGTCACAGGCATTTCAGTCAACGAAATAACCACCGATAAAAAAAAGGTGCGTTTTTACCAGGAGCAGTTCAATCCAATAATTGAATCAATGGAAGGAGCTGCCTTACATTATATCGGTTTACAAGAAAACATTCCTTTTCTACAAATCAGAAGCTGTAGTAATTACATCGCAGAAAGAAATAAGAAAAATTGGAATATGAAGGATGCGATTCAGCAGTTGAACGTGGAGTTATTGAAACTAGTTGCCGCACTATGAAAATTAAAATTGGATTTTCTCCCTGTCCCAACGATACATTTATTTTTGATGCACTGATTCATTCAAAAATAGATACAGAGGGATTGGAGTTTGAACCTGTGCTGGAAGATGTTGAAACACTCAATCAGTGGGCGCTGGAAGAAAAATTACCAATCACTAAACTCAGTTTCCCTGCCTTTTTTAGCGCTCTACCCCATTACAAGCTCCTCGATGCCGGAAGTGCACTAGGCAAAGGAGTAGGACCACTGCTGGTTACTACAAAAAACTGGCCCGGCAATTTAAATACTGTCCCTACGCAAACAGTGGCACTCCCAGGATTCAACACAACTGCACATTTGTTATTTTCTATTGCCTTTCCAACTGCCCAACAAAAAAAATTCATGCTATTTTCCTCCATTGAAGAAGCAGTCTTACAAGGCGAAACAGCACTGGGAGTGTTGATCCATGAGAATCGTTTTACCTATGAACAAAAAGGATTAAAAAAGTTGATGGATTTGGGCGCGCACTGGGAGGAGACTCGAAAAGTACCCATCCCGCTGGGAGGAATAGCAATTCACCACTCCCTTTCAGGGGTAATTGCACAAAAAGTTCAACGGCTGATTCGAAAGAGCCTGGAATACGCCTGGAGCGCGTATCCAACCTTACCTGAATTTGTAGTCAACCATGCACAGGCGATGCAAGAAGAAGTGATGCGACAACATATTCAACTTTATGTAAATGACTATTCTCTCAGTTTGCAACAAGATGGGAAAAATGCAATTGGAGTATTATTTGACACCTATAAGCAATTAAAAGGAACAAGCGATTTCACTTCTGAAAAATCACTTTTTATTTAGCGAGAAGGCTTTAATGCGTTGCCATAAACTTCCAAGCAACGCTTCCTTGCTACCTCATGTTGTACAATAGGTCGAGTATAGGTTAGCTCTTCAAACTCTGGCACCCATTTACGGATGTAGGTTAATTGTGGATCAAATTTCTGTGTTTGCAAGTAAGGATTAAATACGCGAAAATAAGGGGCCGCATCACAACCAGAACCTGCCGCCCACTGCCAACCCCCATTGTTTGCAGCGAGATCGAAATCCAATAATTTTTTAGCAAAATAAGCCTCTCCCCAACGCCAGTCCACCAGCAAATGCTTGGTCAAAAAAGACGCCACAATCATACGAACCCGGTTATGCATATAACCTGTTGTATTCAACTCACGCATACCTGCATCAACAATAGGATAACCCGTTTGTCCTTCACACCAAGCTTCAAATTCCGTCTCCTTATTTCTCCAGTTGATTGCATCGTAAGCTGGCTTAAAAGATTTTCCAACCACGTGCGGAAAATGCCAAAGAATCATATGATAAAAATCACGCCAAATCAATTCATTCAAAAAGGTCTCACTCCAAGGACTGGTTTCACTAGCCAACTTTCGAATAGAGATTGTACCAAAACGAAGATGAACACCTAATTGTGAGGTACCACGTACACCAGGAAGATCTCTCTTTGCCTGGTATGCAGCGATCAACTCTTTAGTCCACGTAGCGTCTGGAAAAGCAATTCCACTTGCCTTAAACCCAATTTTCTCTAAGGAAGGAATAGGAATGGGTAAGGTTTTATGCAACTGATCAAGCAATTGATGCGATTGAAATCCAGCCCAATCTTTTTTCTGCAATGTTGCTTTCCATCTACGCGAGTAGGGCGTGAATACGGTGTAGGGATTTCCGTCCTCTTTTACAACTTCAGCCTTTTCAAAAATTACTTGATCCTTATACGTCAAAAATTCAATTCCGTTTTCAGCCAGAAAATGCTGCACTAACTGGTCACGCTCTCTTGCATACGGCTCATAGTCATGGTTTGTATAAACCGCTTTCACAGCATAATCCGTTGTCAATTGATTAAAAATTGAAAGAGGTTCCCCTATTCGAATATCAAAAGAGGCGCCCAAGGAGGTAACCCTTTGCTGCATTTGGAGCAGCGCCTCATAAATAAATTCAACCCGACGGTCTTGGCGGTCCTCCAAATCATTTAAAATATGGGTATCAAAAATAAAAACAGGTTGGACCGGAAGGCCACTCTTCAACGCTTCGAATAAACCTCTATTGTCCTCTAGTCGAAGGTCACGTCTAAACCAAAAAAGCACGACAGGAGCTTTCATATACTTTACTACAAACAGGAAGCTATTTAGTTCTGTTTACCAACTGAATTTGTAGTTTAAAAACGACATACAAGGGGATAAATACTGTGAAAATTGCAAATAGTACTGACCCGATAAGTTGAAAGCAAGCATACGAAAATTATAGTTTTACCCTATGGGAAAGAAACGAACATTGACGTCCACCCCAGCCATGAATTGGAGACTTGCAATCCAGGAACAGTCTTTGCAACAGATTTCTACTGAATTGCATGACAATGTTTGTCAGACTTTACTTTTAGCCATTATCAATTTACAACAACTCGAAAAAAAATTTGATCCAGAAAAACTAGCCTACACAATTACTTTACTCCAAGAGACATTACAGGAGATTCACCAACTCTCCCGCTCACTGAACGGAGACTTGATCCAAGCAATCGGGCTTCATTCTGCCATCCAAAAACTAATTGACAGAATTACAAAAGTTACGTCCATACAAACTTCACTAGAGATTGTGGGTGAGGAATCTTATTTACCAGGTGAAATGGAAATTATTTTATACCGAATTATTCAAGAAGCCCTCAATAATGTCGTTAAACACTCGAATGCTTATAAAGCCTGCGTATGTCTACACTATGAAAAAGAATTTATACAGATCAGCGTAACAGATGACGGAATAGGTTTTGATAAACCGCAAACCAGCGAATTCACCGCTGGTCTTAAGAACATGGCCTTTCGAGTTAGACAACTAAAAGGAAAATGGAACATTGATAGTATACCTCAAAAAGGATGTAGTCTCACCTTCAAAATTCCCTTACTCAAACCAACGCTATGATACGAGTAATTCTTGTAGATGATCATGTTTTATTGCGTGGCGCGCTTGCTGCACGCATCAATGAATTTGATACTATTAAAGTAGCTGACCAATGTAATAACGGGAAGGAGTTGATTCAATCGCTTGAAAAGAATCCAGCCCCTGACTTGGTCTTGCTGGACTTGAACATGAAAGAAATGAATGGGATGGAAACAGCACTTTGGCTAAAAGATAATCGCCCCGAAATCAAGGTGCTGATGCTAACTATGTATGACTCTGAATTAACGCTCATCCAATTATTACAGGCGGGGGTAAAGGGAATCATTCATAAATCAGCAGGCTCTTCCGATCTACGCGCAGCAATAATGACTGTGGTGGCCGAGGGACAGTATTTTTCAAATCACACCGCGAGCAAACTAGTGAATCTGGTCAAAAACAAAGCCGCGGGAACCAAGACACTTGAAAAGGCAATGCTCAATGATGAGGAAATTCACTTTTTAAAACTCGCCTGCTCGGATATGACCTATAAAGAAGTTGCCCTACGCATGAAACTAAATCCTCGTGCCGTGGATGCAATCCGTGATCAGCTTTTTATAAAATTGGATGTGAAAAGCAGAGTAGGACTTGCCATGATTGCGCTACGCCATGGCATTGTGAATTTTTAAAAAACAATTTCCGGTACCTCTCCCTGAATGGTAAGCCGTCCGGCTGTTTTTGATTGAATCTCTTCTACGGAAACACCTGGTGCCCTTTCGAGTAGCAGAAAGCCTGTTGGAGTTACTTCCAACACAGCCAGATCAGTGACTATTTTTTTCACACAACGAACGCCTGTCAAGGGAAGTGTGCATGCACGCAGCAATTTTGATTCACCCTTTGGGTTGGTATGCATCATCGCAACAATAATATTGCGGGCACTCGCCACCAAATCCATCGCTCCTCCCATTCCCTTCACCATCTTACCTGGAATTTTCCAGTTTGCAATATCCCCTTGATCACTCACTTCCATGGCTCCGAGTACTGTTAAGTCCACTTTTCCAGCGCGAATCATCCCAAAACTAACCGCAGAGTCAAAAAAAACAGAACCCTTTACGGTGGTAATTGTTTGCTTACCTGCATTGATTAAATCAGGGTCTTCTTCTCCCTCAAATGGAAAAGGACCCATGCCCAATAAACCATTCTCACTTTGCAATACCACATCCATACCTGTTGGAATATAATTTGCAACAAGTGTAGGAATTCCAATTCCAAGGTTAACGTAATAGCCATGCCTTAATTCACGGGCAATACGTTGTGCAATCTGTTCCTTTGTTAATGACATAGATTAATCTTTTTCATCGACGGGTTACTGTACGCTGTTCAATTCTCTTTTCATAATTCGTGCCTTGAAAAATTCGTTGCACATAAATTCCCGGTGTATGAATAGCATCCGGATCTAGTTCACCAGCCGGAACTAATTCTTCCACCTCTGCAATCGTAATTTTTCCAGCCATCGCCATCAATGGATTAAAATTGCGGGCAGTTGCATGAAAAATAAGATTACCCATCGTATCTCCCTTCCATGCCTTTACTATAGCAAAATCAGCATCAAAGGCATATTCCAATAAATAATCCTTTCCATTAAAAGTTCGGACTTCTTTTCCTGCGGCCACCTCCGTTCCCACCCCTGCAGGAGTAAAAATCGCAGGCATTCCATATCCTGCGGCCAAACAGCGTGTGGCTAAAGTTCCTTGTGGGATTAATTCAACTTGTAATTCACCACTCAACAACTGTCTTTCAAACTCTGCATTTTCTCCTACATAGGAGGATATCATTTTCTTGACTTGCTTTTGTTGTAAAAGCAAACCAATTCCAAAATCATCCACGCCTGCGTTATTTGATACGCAGGTCAGATTTTTAACTCCCTTTTTTACTAATGAAGCGATACAATTTTCAGGTATTCCACACAACCCAAACCCACCGAGTAAAATGGTGGCACCATCGCTAATATCCTGCACGGCCTCGGCAGGACCTGCAACTACTTTATTCATACAACAGCATTAGCTACAAAATTACGGAACTTACTCAGCACGATAATTCTGACGCGGCTTTATTCGAATAACCGGATCATCTTCGCGCTTTGAAATGGAGTCCATCATGACGCTCATCAGTTCAGGATGTTGTTGATAGTAAGCAAAACTATTTTTGAATTCCGCTTCACTAACCTGGTGAAAGGTCAACACGCGGTTGATCCATTTGATGTGCTCCTGATTTTTATCAAGACTGGAATCCTTTGAAAGAATAAAGTTGTTGACCAGATTGCCGCTTCGAAGTAAATCCCAAAGTACCGCCTCCATTTTTTCGGGAGGCAAAATTCCTTTCGGGACCTTATTGGAAGGATTACAGGCACCTACAAAAAGTACTAATGCCACACAGAGAAGGAGAAGCCTCATAAGGTATTGTAAAGGGATAGATTGGTAATGTCAAGCTTTGTCAGCAATTCCTTGGCTCTTGCCTTTTGCTCTCCATTTGCCTTGCTGAATAGTTTATAAAGCTCATTCCCTTTTCCTTGAAAAAAAATGGGAATAATCATCGAATTCAAATTTTCAGTTCGCACGGTATTTAAGTAGCTCAACGCATTGATAATTCCATTTCTTCCGGCTTCTTCGTTTTCATAAAACACATCTAAACCAGTACGGTAATAGGCGTAGAGTGCGTCATGGAATAAAGCAAAACGATTATTGTTCAGATTCTCTGCCAACCAATATCGATTTCTTAATCCGTCAAAAGATTTCCAACCAGAAATATCTTTTGCATCCGGCGCATTATTTACAATATTCCATGCTTTTTGAAAATATGGATCGCCGCCGCGTAACGAAAAAGAAGTATAGTCGAGTCCTAAAATAATATTGATATAGTAGGCAATGGTCGCTGTTAAATTAGCTACCAAAGGATCGTTACCCTGAACCCGGTTTTCATTGAATTCGATAGGCTGGTACTCGACATATTTGAATACAAGGTTGTCATCCTGAAAGTTGAGCAACGGACTTACATAACTTGTATTATAAGCCGGCCGAGCAGCTTGTACCGTTAAACTGCCTTTGTAAACATTACTGCCCAAATCCTGCGAAAGTGTCAATAAAAAACTACACTGTATCCGCTCATTGGCCTGAACAACGTCTGTGGTCCACTTGCGAGAATTAATAAAATTAGTGAGCCCACTTTGTAGCGTAAGAAAGACTTTGCGATCTACCTGCGAACTTATTTTATTGGAAAGAATGTCAACGCGCGCTTGTATCTCCTGTGCACTTCCCCAAACAGGCAAGAGAACAAGTAATACATGCAGTAAGGTGCGGCGCATGTCAGCAAAATTAGCTGAACAATTCATCCTCCTGCTTACGGAAATAGACCTTGTCATCCATAAACTCTTGTGTAGCCAAAAGAGATGGGTTAGGCATGCGCTCGTAGGCACGAGAGATTTCGATCTGCTCCTTATTCTCATGAATCTCTTCGAGACTGTCAGTGTGAGAAGCAAATTCTTCAAGCTTCGTATGTAACTCTTCTTTCAAAGAAATATTGATCTGTCCAGCTCTTTTTGCAATGATAGAAATGGACTCGTACACATTCCCAGTTTTTGCTTTCATGTCCTGGAGATTACGTGTTTCTACGTTGCTGGTAATTCCGGCACTAAGCTGGCGTCTTAACTTGCTCATTTTGTAATGATTTTATATTGTTCTGTGATTTATTTAAAAATGTTTCAACGTCTTTTCTGTATTTGCTATCAGGATAGCGATCCGTAAACTCATAGCACTCATTTACCACTTGCTCAAATCGTTCCACACGCTTTTCCTCAATACTCATCTCTGCAAATTGAAAGTAAGATTTAATTACCATCAATTTATATTCATCTGCTCGTGCTGACTCCGGAAAAGAATTCAGCAGAGCCGTGAAGGCTACACCTGCAGCTCTAAACTGTCCTAAGTCATAATACAACTGTGCACTTAGAAAATCTTTTGTTTCCAGTTTTGCACGACAGAGATCGACAATCTCAGAGGCTTCTTTATTACGAGGAGAAGCAGGATGAGTGTTGATAAAGGTTTGCATCATCCCCATTGCTTTTAACGTGTTAGTCTGGTCAAGCGATGCTTTAGGAGACTGTTTGTAAAAACAATAGGCCCGCATGTAATCGATTTCTTCTGCACGAGCGCTGGTTGGGAAAATCTCTAAATAACTTTTAAAGAGATTTTCTGCGTTCATGTAATCGTATAGGTTATAAGCGCAATAGGCATATTTGTAATAGATATCTTCAAACTCTTTACTCGTTTTGTAAAAGGGCATGATATCTTCATACACCTGTTGTGCTTTAACAAAGGACTTTTTTGCAAAGAACTGTTCAGCCATCCTCAACTTGTAGGCTGCATCAGGATTTTTTAAAAGCTTAGTCATGCTTTTACCACAACCTGACATCACGCCAACCAAGAGCAGGATCAAAGACAACGTGCTGAATCGCAATAGGATGGACATGGGGGAGCAAAATTACAGTTAAGTAGCAAAACTTGCGTAAAAAAGATGGACTTCCAAGTCCAAACCGTTAAGATTAGCTTAAAGCGATGATTGTCAGGGTGAAGTTGATAGTTTAAACTGCTGGAGTTATAAGAGGGGGTAAAAGAAG
>DDPN01000088.1 GCA_002342205.1 Chitinophagaceae bacterium UBA2467
CTTAATGCGGGTACATACACTGTGACAGTAACAGGTGTTTCAACCGGAGCAACTAACCAAACAGCATTACTTTCTTTCACAGTTAATGCTGGAAGTGGTCCTGCTATTACTACACAGCCTGCTAACCAGACAACNNTACACTGTTACTGTTTCTGGAGTTTCCTCCGGTTCACCTAACCAAACAGCTGTTCTATCCTTTACTGTAAATGCCGGAAATGGTCCTACCATTACAACACAGCCTGCTAACCAGACAACTTGCGTAGGTAGTAATGCCACCTTTACTGTGGCCTCTACCGGTACTTATCAGTGGCAAGTAAATACAGGTACAGGTTTCTCTAATATAAGTGGAGCAACCAGTGCTTCTTATACAGTAACAGGTGCTACTGTTGCAATGAGTGGCAATACCTACCGTTGTATCGTGACTGGTCAGTGTGGATCTACAACATCTTCTGCTGCTACCTTAACAGTAAATACATTACCATCAATTGCTACACAGCCCACGAACGTTGCACAGTGTACTGGAACCTCTGTTTCTTTCTCTGTTGGAGCAACAGGAAGTGCAATAACCTATCAGTGGCAGGTTAGTACAGATGGCGGCACCAATTACGCTGATATTACCGGTGCAAATGCAGCCACATACACCATTGCATCTACAGTATTATCTCAGAACAATAACAGATATCGTTGTGTTGTTTCTGGTGCTTGTGCCCCTGCAGCAACCTCTACAGCTGCTGTGCTAACATTAAGTGCTGCACCTACTATTACTTCAAACCCTGTAGCTTCTGCTTCCATCTGTGAATTTGGATCTACCAGCTTTGTAGTAGCTGCTACTACTCCTGTTGGAACCTTAACTTATCAGTGGCAAGCAAGCGCAAATGGTGGAACTACCTGGGCATCCGTAAATGGTGCTACTACCACTACATTTAGCCAGACTAATGTTCCTGCGACACAAAATGGATATTTATTCCGTGCTGCAGTAACAACTAGTTGCGGAACTATTTACTCAACTAACGTAGCGCTTACTGTAAATACGTATCCAAACATTACTTCTTTCAATCCTGTTAGTGATGTCTGTTTGTCTGATCGTCCACTTACATTGAGTGCTGCACCTGCTGGAGGTACATTTAGTGGCTCTGGAGTATCAGGTACAACATTCAATCCACGTACTGCTGGATTGGGTGCAAAAACAATAACCTATACTGCATCTAATGCTGGTTGTCAATCTACCGCTACGCGTACCATTATCGTGGATCAGTGTGCGGAACGCCAGATCCCATTACCAAATCCTGCTTCACTGACGCTTTATCCAAATCCTAACACTGGTTTATTTGGCGTAAGAGTGAACACAGACTTGTATACTCGTTTCTCTGTGAAGGTTTATAATAATCTTGGTCAATTGATCCGCACAGTTGAAATAAATAATGTATACTACGGTCAGGTTGTTAATATGGATATGACTCAATTACCTGCTGGAACTTATCATCTCTTGTTTGTAAATGATGAGCAATCGCCTGCAGTAAGTCGTACCATTAGCATGGTCGTCTATAAGTAATCGATTCACTAATTATTTCAATCCCGTCTGGTTAACCAGGCGGGATTTTTTTTGGTACCTTTGCAGCCGCTAAATAAGGCCTTATGATAAGTGTAAAAGATCTGAAACTCGCATACGGAAAGAGAGTATTGTTTGAAGAAGTAAACCTCAATTTTACCAAAGGCAATTGCTATGGAGTAATTGGAGCCAATGGGGCCGGGAAAAGTACTTTTCTAAAAATAGTCAGCGGTGAAATAGANNGGAGAAAGAATGGCGGTACTAAAGCAAAATCATTTCGCTTTTGATAACGAGACTGTTTTGAATACGGTTTTGATGGGCCATGCCCGATTATGGCAAGTAACCAAGGAAAGAGAAGCAATCTACTCCTTGGCTGAATTTACTGAGGAAGACGGAATCAGAGCGGGTGAGTTAGAAGCTGAATTTGGCGAAATGGGAGGCTACACGGCAGAGAGCGACGCTGCTACATTGTTGGGGGAGTTGGGAGTAGCGGAAGCATTTCATCAAACTTTGATGAAAGACATTCCTACAAATTTTAAGGTTCGCGTATTGTTAGCGCAAGCGCTATTTGGGAATCCAGATATTTTATTACTAGATGAGCCTACAAACGGATTGGATATTGAAACAATCAGTTGGTTAGAAAACTTTTTGGCTGACTATGAAAACATCGTATTAGTAGTGAGCCATGACCGTCACTTTTTGGATGCTGTATGTACACATATTGCAGACGTGGATCGGCAAAAAATAAAAATATTTACTGGTAACTACTCATTTTGGTACGAGTCCTCTCAATTAATGGCCAGACAATTGAGTGATAAGAATAAGAAAGTAGAGGAAAAGAGACAGGCTTTACTTGATTTCATTGCTCGTTTTAGTGCCAATGCATCTAAGAGCCGTCAAGCTACTTCTCGAAAGAAAGCATTGGAAAAATTGACCATCGAAGAAATCGAGCCGAGTTATCGAAAATATCCCGGTATCATATTTCAGCCCTTGCGTGAAGTGGGTAATCAAATCCTTTCCGTTGAAAAATTGAAAAAGGTGGTGGATGGGAGAACGCTTTTTGATCAAGTTAGTTTTACAGTCAATAAAGGGGATAAAATCGCAATTCTTAGCCAAGATCCACTGGCAATTACGACTTTTTACAACATTATCGCAGGAGAAGCGACTGCCGATCAAGGAAAATTTGAGTGGGGTAGTACAATCACCTGGGCCTATTTGCCGCAAGAAAATTCAAAATATTTTTCTGACGATCATACACTAATGGATTGGTTGCGTCAGTATGTGCCAGAGCATGTAAAGGATGTTGATGAGCCCTTTTTAAGAGGTTTTTTGGGTAAAATGTTGTTTAGTGGGGAGGATGTAAACAAAAAGACGGGCGTCCTGAGTGGAGGAGAAAAAGTTCGATGCATGCTGAGCCGGATGATGTTGCAGAACCCCAATGTGATTCTTTTGGATCAGCCCACTGATCATCTTGATTTGGAGAGCATCCAAAGCTTTAACGAACAGTGTACCGACTATAAAAGCATTGTTCTTTTAAGTAGCCATGACCATACATTTATGCAAACTGTTGCCAATCGAATAATTGAGCTTACACCCAAAGGGGTTATTGACCGCTTGATGACCTTTGATGAATATTTGGCAGACGATCGCGTGAAAGCATTAAAAACCGAAATGTATTGTTAATTTACAGGAGCGTTTTTACTTTTAAAAGTTCAACGGGTACATTCGCCATGCTGAATTTTTAAAACAGCGCCTGTAAATATGAAAGAATCAATATTGCAAAACCTGGAAAATCCAGTTCGGCTCGAGGAGTTGTATCGCTCAAACAAAACAGCATTTAAACGTTCTTTTTTGGAGCTTTATCCATCAAGACCCACTTCTACAGTGGCTATCTGCTGGTATGAACGTTTTCAGGAGGAAAGCAGTTCAATTGCCTGGGGAAAAGGAGCTGATCTTATTTTTATCTTGATAGCCTCTTTGTTTGCCACTTTTATTGCAAAAATTCCGGAGTTTTTTAATGTATCGGAAAATGATTTCTTTCCCAGGAATATTAGCTTCATCGTTTTTCCTACACTAGCAGCCTATTTCGCCTGGATGCGGAAACTGCCATTAAAAGTATGTCTGGTCGTATTGGCCGTTTTTATTGGAGCAGCACTCTATATAAATTTAATGCCTTTGAATCTCGAGAGTGATGCGATGATATTGAGCTGTATTCATCTTCCTTTAGTAGGGTGGTCCTTACTGGGTTTTGTATACACTGGAGGATCGATTCGGCAATGGGAGCAAAGACCAGAATTTCTTCGCTACAATGGTGATGTAATTGTAATGGGGTCATTGATTGTTAGCGGAATTATGATTTTATCTGGTATCACAATTGGATTATTTAGTTTGATTGGATTATCAATTGCAGACTTTTATACAAAATGGATACTGATTACAGAATTAGCCGCAGCACCTTTAATGGCTACTTATGTGATACGGTTCAATCCGCAACTCGTTAATAAAGTATCTCCTGTTATTGCCAGGATATTCAGTCCTGTTGTGTTGGTGACATTGGTTTCATATTTAATCGGAATCGCAATTGCTCAAAAAGACCCCTATAACGACAGAGAGTTTTTGCTTTTATTCAATGGGCTATTAATTGGCGTGTTAGCAATAATTTTCTTTTCTGTTGTGGAGCTACAACGTACAAATGAAAGTAAGCTTGCTCTCTGGATAATTTTTTTATTGGCCATTGTAACAATCATTGTAAATGCAATTGCACTTTCTGCCATTCTTTATCGTATTGGATCCTGGGGGTTCACGCCCAACCGAACTGCGGTACTAGGTGGAAATATCCTCTTTTTTGTAAACCTCGTTTTGATCACACTTCAGTTGCTAAAACAGTTAAGAGGTACAACTCCTGATGTAAATTCTGTTGAAAAGTCAATTGCACTTTTTATGCCTGTTTATGCAATTTGGGCTGCAGTAGTAACATTCTTCTTCCCACTTATCTTTGGGATGCATTGAATTTTAAATGAGTAAACCAATTCATAAAGGGCGGCTTTCATTTCGAGCTGCCCTTTCTGTTATTGTAGGGTCTATAATTGGAGCTGGCCTTTTTATGAAACCAGCTTCTATGGCCGCACAATTGAATCATCCCATTGCGATGACCCTTGTGTGGGTCTTAGCAGGATTGTTTACTCTTTGTGGCACATTAGTGGTGGCTGAATTAGGCGTGATGATGCCTTCCAGTGGTGGGCTGTTTGTTCATTTTTCACATTGTTATGGGAAAAAGACTGGTTTTCTTTATGGCTGGTCAGCCTTTTCTGTAATCAATACAGCATCTGTAGCAGCGATTGCATTCATTTGCGCTTACTATATTGATACGTTAGTTCAACTTCCAAAGTTGGATTCTCAAATTGAAATGTCCGTTGTTTGGTCAATTTATCCGCTAGGTAGTTTGTACCCACTAAAAGACTTTACAGTCAAGCTGCTCGCTATTTTTTTAGTGATCTTATTAACCTGGCTCAATACGCGCAGTGTTCAATCAAGTGGTCGGTTTCAATTGTTCGCAGCTGGAATAAATGGTGCAATACTTTTACTGATTCCTATATTAATTTTTACATCCAAAAATGGGAGTAGTACTCATTTTTATAGCAGCGCATCTATGTTGACTACTGTTCCATCCATTACGGGATGGGCGGCAGCGTTAACAGGTGCATTTTTTGCGTTGGATGGATGGATAAATATTGTTTCCATTGCTGGTGATGTAAATAGTCCTTCAAAAACTATTCCTCGTGCGTTGTTTATGGGTGTACTCATTTGTTTAACCCTTTATTTATTGATGAATCAGGCTTACTTGTATATTCTTCCTGTCGAAAAAATGGCACAAACTCACGTTGTAGCTGTGGAGGCTTTAGTTGCAGCAAGAGGGCCATTTGCAGCAGGCCTTGTTTCATTGTTGATAGTTTTTTGTACAATAGGTGCATTAAATGGAAACATTATGGCTTGCTCACGCATTACGTATGCCATGGGTAAAGAGAAAGTGTTTCCTTCATTTTTAGGAAAAAGGGATGCTTCCACAGGAAGCCCTACAGCCGCATTATGGCTGCATGGAGGATGGATTTCTGTACTCATTCTATCAGGTTCCTTTGACATGCTTGCAGACATGTATGTCTTTGTAACATGGATGGCATACGGACTTGCTGCATTGGCGGTATTTCGGTTAAGAAAGACAAATCCTAATCTAGATCGTCCCTATCGTGTATGGGCTCATCCCTTTACCACTGGTCTTTTCATTCTATTCTCTTTTGCTTACTTGCTAGCCACCCTTTACAATGATGTTTATTTATTTTCTACTGGACAAAAACCTGTGATTAACTCTGTAGTAGGGCTTCTTTTTGTTTTGACAGGATTACCTTTGTATGCCTATTTCAATCGGAAGAATAAAATAGAGTTAACTAATTCAACAAAATGAAACTGAATTTGACTTGGCTGGGCGTTAGTGCAGGATTGCTGTTGGCTATTGGATGTTGGATGCCTTGGGTTATTATTGAATCCCAAAATTTGGTAATTACAGGCATGCAAACAGTTGGAACCAGCTATGGAAAGCCCGGGGTTCTCCATTTAATATTCTTTTCTTTTTATCTTCTATTTACCTTGATTCCTAAAATTTGGGCAAAACGATTCAACATTTTGGTTGTTGCGTTGAATGCATCCTGGATGATCAGAAATTTTTTGATTATTGGAATTTGTAGAGGAGGGGAGTGTCCAGAGCGCCAAATTGGATTATACTTAGTTGCAATCGCAAGCGTTTTAATGCTAGTTGCTGCCTTATTTCCTTCGCTAAAAGAGAAATAATCCAAGAGAATTCTATTTTGATACTTGTTCCGTTGTCTCTATAGCTGCATACTTGCTGTATGGGGCTTTGTTTTACTTCTTTTTTATGGGCAGTTATTTTTTTGTTTTCGAGCGTGAGTGTTGCGCAAACCGGGTTTTCTGTTTATTGGAACATGCAATCAACCATGCCAGCTTTATCGACGGGTTCAAATTTTCAAGTAAGTGAGCTGATGCCTGGTAATAATTTTGGAAATACTCAATTTCTAAATAGTTCTTCCACTTCATCTGGGGCTTATCCAGGAGCCTCCGGAGATCTAAATGCAGCACTTGCTTCCCGTACAGGACCTTTGGAAAAAGGCAGTAATGGATCTGCTTATCTCTCCTTCAGCATAACTGCCGCGTCTGGTTATAAATTAAATTTGACTTCAGTCCAACTAGCAATACGATCTACGACAACAGGTCCGCAAGTTTGTGCACTCTTTTCTAATGCAGATGCTTTCAATACTCCGGTACTCAGTCAACCCATTTTGCCCAATGGGGTTTGGCAGTATGTTCAGTTGCCTGTAACTGGGATACAGCCTAAGTCTAGTTTGGAGTTTCGACTCTATGGTTATAATGGTGTTGGAATTGCTGCTATTAATGTTGCAAATTGGCGACTCGATGATTTAAGAATTGAGGGGACAGTTATGCCAGAGAGTTTACCTGTGCAATGGCAGTACTCAACTATTTCATCTTTTCCTGAATTTGTTCAACTAGAGTGGGGAACTACGGTAGAGCAGAATAGTAAGGGATTTACTATTTGTCGTTCCCAAGATGGAACGCATTATACACCAATTGCTTTTATTTCTTCTATAGTAACTAATGATATGAGCTTTATGAATCGATATAAATTCATTGATTCATTTCCGCCTGCGGGTCCGCTTTTTTATAAATTATTGCAGGTTGATTGGGATGGTGTAGTAAATGAGGGAGTGGTGCGATATTGTTTCCGAGAATATTTAGACACGAAAAGTGCTCAGCCTTCAAACTTTAAAATTTCAGCTACCTCATTTTGCTTTACCTATCCATTTGTAGGAGAGGCTACGTTTTATCTGTATACTATCGGAGGTACTTTTTTAGGCAGAACTACCCATTTTTCTAACTTTATTCAGGGCGTAGCGATTCAAATTGACGTCTCTAATACCGAATTTAAGTCGGGTACTTATTTGCTAGTAGTTCAACAGAAAGGGAGAATCGTTTCGAAAAAAATCGCTGTGATCAAGTGAGCACTTGTAAACTTTTTTTAATAATCTCTATCGCTTCCTGAATTTGCTCCTTTGTAATAACCAATGGAGGCGCAAACCTGATTTTATCGCCGTGTGTCGGCTTTGCTAGTAGTCCGTTTTGCATCATTTCCAGGCAAAGATTCCAAGCCGCATTTGGATCAGGATGTTTAATTACGATGGCGTTTAATAATCCTTTGCCTCTGACTAGTGCAATATGTGGGTTATTAATTTCTTGAATTCCCCTTCGTAGTTCTATTCCTCTTTGCGCTGCATTTTCTGCTAGCCTATCATCCTCGATAACCGATATTGCAGTTTCTGCAATTGCACATGCCAAGGGATTTCCTCCAAACGTAGATCCATGTTGTCCGGGTTGAATACAAAGCATGATATCATCATCTGCCAATACAGCGCTGATAGGGAATAGGCCCCCACTCAACGCTTTACCTAGTATTAGAATGTCAGGTTTTACTTCTTCATGCGCACAAGCAATTTTTTTTCCTGTCCTGCCTAAGCCAGTTTGAATTTCATCTGCAATAAATAGCACATTGCTTTTTTTGCACCACTCGGCAGCCTGTCTCAAATAACCGTCATCGGGAACGATTACACCCGCTTC
>DDPN01000106.1 GCA_002342205.1 Chitinophagaceae bacterium UBA2467
TTGAGCACCAATTTCAATATCCTGGGAACTAAATAATTGTTGGCACGCTTCAATAGACTTTTTCATAAGTATTTTGCCTATGCCTTGTCTTCGTACTGATGCAGCAGTAACCACTCTTCCAATAGAACAGTTTTCGTATGCTAAACCGGGAGGTAATAAGCGGGTATAAGCGACTAGCTTTTCATTATTCCATCCACAAAGATGGTAGGATGAATAATCTTTATCATCCATATCTGGAAATACGCAGTTTTGCTCCACTACAAAAATGGCTGAACGAAGTTTTAATAGTTCGTATAAATCGGAGTTCGTTAACTCCGAAAATTCTTGTAATGTCCAACGGATTTCCATTAGGCAGAGGAAGAAATTCTCTTGAGCGAAGCGATGGTGGCAAGAGGATCAGTAGATTTAAAAACAGTATTTCCTGCAACCAGAACATCTGCGCCGGCTTCTATAATAGATGGTGCATTTTCAAGCGTAACTCCGCCGTCTACTTCAATTAATGTAACCGCTCCGGCTAAATCAATCATCCTTCTTAGTTCGGTAATTTTTCGAAGTGTTGCCGGAATAAATTTTTGTCCACCAAAACCTGGGTTCACGCTCATCAGGCATACTAAATCAATCTCTTTAATCAAGGGTTCTAACACGGAAACGGGTGTATGTGGGTTGACGGCAACGCCCGCTTTCATTCCCAGTTCTTTTATTTCCTGTAAAGTTCTGTGTAAATGAATACAGGCTTCTACATGTACGGTCAAAATATCAGCACCCGCTTCTTTGAAAGCAGTAAGATAGCGCTCAGGTTTTTCAATCATTAAGTGAACATCACATGTTTTGGTAGTTGCTTTTCTGAAAAAAGAGATTAGCATGGGGCCAAAACTGATGTTAGGCACAAAGTTTCCATCCATCACATCCAGATGGTACCAATCAGCTTCGCTTTTGTTAAGCAAGTCGCAATCTGCCTGTAGTTGTAAAAAATTTGCAGAGAGAAGTGAGGGGGCAATTATTGGCATAGGTGCAAGATAGTAATCATTTTTCAAGCCGTTGCAACCCTTGCCGTGCTTCTACAATAGTGCTATCCAAGGAAAGGGCTAATCTATAATGATAAATGGCAATTTCTTTTTTGTGTTGGGCCTCCGCTACTTTCCCAATCCAATAATGACCAGGAGCGTAAGTGGGAGCGATATCTCTTAAAAGCTCTAGCTCTTTTTTAGCTTCATCACTCCTTTTTAAGGCAAGTAGTAAGGCTGCTTTTTCAATATAAGCTTCCAGAAAATTATAGTCGGTAACAATTGTCTTATCAAAAAACCCAATTGATCGGGCCGTGTCTCCTTTTTCGGCATAATAGATACCCAGATAGTAATAAGGAGAGGCGCCGGTTTGGGAATCCCCATTTTTAAGCAACGAGTCACATAGTGGTAAAAGACGTTCATCGCCTTTTTCTGCCCAGCTCAGCGCCCGATCGTAAATGTTTGTAAATGAAGGACCCACGCTGGTAGTATCTTCTGTTGTTACCTGTAATTCAGGTTGCTGATTTGTGTTGTTGCAACTGGAAAGCAAAGCCACCCATAAAATGCCTCCAATAAAAGGAGCAATTCTGATAAACATGAAAATAGTTTTACAATCAATTGACTTTACATCCGCAAAGCAAAGATAACTTTGCGCTCTTCATTAAAACTAATATGAACTACATCAAATTCCACCAACACCCTGTTAAAGTTCTTGTGTGTTTTATTTGGGTTTTCCTAAATCAGCCTTTCCTCTTTGGTCAATCAACAGATTCATTGCGCTATCCGGAAGAATCACATTTACGAAACATTCGTCAATTGACATTTGGGGGAGACAATGCGGAAGCCTATTGGAGTTACGATGGAAAATCGTTGGTATTTCAGCGCACCGCTGTTAAAGATGGAATTCCTTGTGACCAAATTTTTATAGGAAAAGTGCCAACTTCTCCCGATGAGAAATTTGAATATCGATTAATCAGCACGGGCCAAGGCCGAACTACTTGTGCTTTTTTTACAAAAGACAACAAGCATATCATCTATGCTTCTACACATCTGGCAAGCAAAGAATGTCCTCCTGTTCCGGATCGTGCACAGTATGGAAATAAATATATCTGGCCATTGTACAGGGGCTATGACATTTTTATGGCTGATCTCACCGGTAAAATTGTAAAGCAACTAACGAACTCGGCGTATTATGATGCAGAAGCTACTCTTTCTCCAGATGGGAAAAAAATGATTTATACCAGCACCAAAGATGGAGACATTGAGCTTTATATCATGGATTTAAAAACCGGAAACGAAAAAAGAATCACGCATACGCTTGGTTATGACGGGGGCGCCTGGTTTAGTCCAGATGGAACTAAAATTATTTGGAGAGCTTCTCGACCCACCACGGAAGAGTCTATCAAAGAATATAAAGAGTTATTAGCAGCAGATTTGGTTGCTCCCACCAATATGGAAGTATGGGTAGCTAATGCCGATGGTTCTAATGCTCATCAAGTAACAAATTATGGGCAGGCCAACTGGGCTCCCAGTTTCATGCCTGATAGTAAGCGAATCATTTTTGCCTCTAATCATGAATACAAAAGAGGGTTTCCTTTTAATCTCTACACCATAAATGAAGACGGAACTAATCTTCAAAAGGTCAGTCGGGATAAAGGCTTTGATGCTTTTCCTATGTTCAGCCCAGATGGAAAAAAAATTGTTTTTGCGAGTAATCGTAACAACGGTGGTACCCGGGACACAAATGTCTTTATTGCCGACTGGGTAGAGTAAGAAAGGGTCCTTACATTTGTTTATCAAAACAAATACCTATGGAAACCGGATTGCTCCATTTACATAACTTACTTCGTTGGGTTGTACTGTTACTATTATTGCTAGGCCTTTTTCAGGCCTATGCTAAAAAAGAATCAATTCGTCAATCTAGTTTATGGTTGATGATTGCTTCACATACAATGTTGCTAATTGGGCTCTACCAGACCATTGCAGGACGATTTGGTTGGCTCTCTCTCCAGTTGCCTGAGGGAACCTCGGTCATGAAAGACAAATTCTATCGCTTTTTTCTTATTGAGCATCCCGTATTGATGATTACTTCAATTGTGTTGATTACAATAGCCAGAGGAAAGGCAAAGGCTTTAAATTTTCGCTCCGTAACCTGGTTGTTGCTTATTGCATTGCTACTAATTCTTGCGGGCATTCCATGGCCAGGAAGGGCTGATATTGGAAGACCGCTTTTTCCTGGTGCTTAATCTAACTCAAGCTGTATGCCACATTATCATAAGCTAGGCGCTATTCCCCATAAAAGACACACGCAATTCAGAAAGCCTGATGGTTCTTTGTATAGCGAACAACTTTTTTCAACGGAAGGGTTTAGTGATGATTATTCGCTGCTTTATCATTGCCACCCACCTACACAGATTATTAAAACAGAACCTCAGCAAGATGTGTCTCCACAAATCGCTGAGGAAAAGATGCTGAAGCACCGCAGCTTTGAAGGATTTAATATAAAGCCGGCTGCAGATTATTTAGAGAGTCGGGTTCCGGTTCTTGTCAATAATGATTGTCACATTGTACTGGCTGCGCCTCAGCAGAGTATGACTTCCTATTTCTACAAGAATGCTGACGCTGATGAATTGATTTTTGTGCATGAAGGAACGGGTAAAGTAATTACACAATACGGTCAATTGCCATTTTCATACGGCGACTATATTATTCTTCCACGCGGAACGATTTATCAAATTCATTTTGATACACCTGCTAATCGTCTTTTTATTGTGGAGTCATTTACTCCATTGCGTTATCCAAAACGCTACATGAGTAAGTACGGACAATTAATGGAGCATTCACCTTATTGTGAAAGAGATATTCGTCCGCCGCAGGATTTATTGACCTATGATGAAAAAGGAGATTTCCTGATTCGTGCTAAGAAAAAGGGAGTCTTATATGGGCTTCATTATGGAACTCATCCTTTTGATGTGGTTGGATGGGACGGTTGCTGTTATCCTTACATTTTTTCTATCCACGACTTTGAGCCCATCACGGGTCGGGTACATCTGCCTCCGCCAACTCACCAAACCTTTGAGACAAACAGTTTTGTGGTTTGCTCTTTTGTTCCCCGCTTATATGATTATCATCCATTAGCTATTCCTGCTCCATATAATCACAGCAACATTGATAGTGACGAAGTCATTTACTATGTGGATGGCGATTTTATGAGTCGTAAACGTGTAACCAGAGGGATGATCACGCTTCACCCTGCAGGAATTCCTCACGGTCCTCACCCTGGAGCTGTTGAAAAGAGCATTGGGGCCAAAGAAACTAAGGAATTGGCGGTCATGGTGGACACCTTTCGCCCCCTCATGTTAACTAAGCAGGCCTTAGGCATTGAAAATCAAGACTATGTGATGAGCTGGGCCGAGTAATCTCGGAGTAGCTAAAATTTTACGGTTTTTCTTCGTTATTCACTGATAACGACCTATCTTTGCACCCCTTAAAATCGTATGTCGAAACAACCGCTGATCAAGCAGGATGGAGTCATTTTAGAAGCATTGTCAAATGCAATGTTCAGAGTTAAACTCGAAAATGGCCATGAAATCCTCGCAACGATCTCTGGTAAAATGCGAATGAACTACATCCGTATTTTACCTGGCGATAAGGTTGGTGTGGAACTTTCTCCATATGATTTAACCAGGGGACGGATCAATTTCCGTTATAAATAAGACAGACAAACTAATTATCGATGAAAGTAAGAGCCTCCATCAAAAAGCGCAGCGCGGACTGTAAGATTGTTCGTCGCAAGGGCAAGTTGTACATCATCAACAAAAAAAATCCTCGTTATAAGCAACGTCAGGGTTAATCTAATTAAGCAAACCAATCAATAACAATAATCAGCTATGGCTCGTATCGCCGGTGTCGACTTACCAAAAAACAAGAGAGGAGAAATTGGACTGACCTATATCTATGGAATCGGTCCTGCTACGGCTCGTTACATCCTCGACAAAAACAATATTGATTATAATAAAAAGGTCAATGAGTGGAACGATGATGAACTGAACGGGATTCGTTCGGTAATCACCGAGGAGTTAAAGGTAGAAGGACAGTTACGTTCTGAAGTACAAATGAGCATCAAGCGTTTATTGGATATCGCTTGTTACCGTGGTCTTCGTCATCGTAAAGGTCTTCCTGTTCGTGGACAACGTACTAAAACAAATAGCCGTACACGTAAAGGAAAGCGTAAGACCGTTGCGGGTAAGAAGAAGGCTCCTAAGAAATAATTAATTTAATCGACTACCTCAAGTAAGAAAATGGCAAAAGCACAACAACAGCAGCCCAGCGCGAAAGCAGCTGCCAAAAAAAGAGTGGTAAAAGTAGATGCTTACGGAGATGCACACATTTCCGCCACATTCAATAATATCATTGTGAGTCTGACCAATAAAACAGGTCAGGTTATTTCATGGAGCAGCGCCGGTAAAATGGGTTTCCGCGGTTCTAAGAAAAATACTCCTTACGCTGCGCAGATGGCTGCTGCAGATGCTGCAAAAACAGCATTTGATGCAGGTTTGAAGCGTGTTGATGTATATGTGAAAGGTCCAGGTTCTGGTCGTGAGAGTGCCATTCGTTCCCTTTCTCAAAGTGGAATTGAAGTGGTGATGATCAAGGATGTAACTCCCATTCCACACAATGGTTGCCGTCCTCCAAAGAAGAGAAGAGTATAATATTATAGTTTGACGCCAGTCGTTTCATTTTATTAAAGGGTGCGCGATTAATTTTTTTAAAGCTTTTTACCGATCGCAGCACCGGATTTTAAAAAAGCTTAAATGAATAAGTACTATGGCACGTTACAATGGTCCTAAGACCAAGATCTCCCGTATTTTCGGGGAGCCCATTTTGGGTAATGGAAAATGGCTCGGGAAAAACAGCAATCCTCCCGGTCAGCACGGTGATAAGCGTAAGCGTAAAACCCTTGGGGAATATGCTTTACAGCTCCGTGAAAAGCAAAAAGCTAAATACACATACGGTGTATTAGAGAAACAATTCCGTAAAACATTTGAAGAGGCTGCTCGTCGCAAGGGAGTAACCGGTGAAAACCTAATCAAATTGCTTGAAGCAAGATTAGATAATACCGTATTCCGCATGGGTATTGCTCCTTCACGTCCTGCAGCTCGTCAGTTAGTGAGCCATAAGCATATTGAAGTGAATGGTCATGTTGTAAACATTCCATCTTGTTCATTGAAGCCTGGTGATGTGATTACAATTAAAGACAGCAGCCGCGGTCGTACTTCTATCACTTCTGCTATTCGTGGAAAGAATCCTAAGTTCAGCTGGATCGATTTTAATGAGACTGAAATGAAAGGAACTTTCATCACTTACCCAGAGCGTGAAAGTGTTCCTGAGAATATCAAGGAGCAGTTAATCGTCGAATTGTATTCTAAGTAATAAAATAATCCATCCCATGGCAATCTTAAATTTTCAAAAACCAGATAAAATTGTTCTTCAGAAATCTAGTGATTTCAATGCATTGTTCGAGTTCCGTCCTTTGGAGCCCGGATACGGTGTAACAATCGGTAATGCACTGCGTCGCGTTCTTCTCAATTCATTGGAAGGGTACGCTATTGTGGGAATTAAGATTGAAGGAGTAGAGCACGAATTTGCTACACTGAAAGGTGTGAGTGAAGACGTTGTTGAAATGTTGCTCAATTTGAAGCAGGTGCGTTTCAAAAAAATCGGCGATCAGGATATCACTACAGAAAAAATTAGTCTTTCTATCAAAAATAAAACCGAGTTCACAGCTGGTTTTATTGGAGAGAATACACAGCTTTTCCAAGTGATGAATCCAGAGTTGTTGATTTGTACGTTGGATAGCACAGCCCGCCTTGAAATGGAATTAACCATTGGTAAAGGTCGTGGATATGTTCCTGCAGAAGACAACAAGCCTAAAGAGGCTGCATTAGGATATATTCCTACTGACTCAATTTTCACTCCTATCAAGAATGTGAAATACAGTATTGAGAATACCCGTGTGGAGCAGCGCACTGACTTTGAAAAACTCATCATGGAAGTTTCAACGGATGGTACCATCCATCCAGAAGAAGCAGTGAAGCAGGCTTCTCGAATTTTGATTCAACACCTGATGATCATTACAGATGAAAACATCACGTTTGATAATAAAGAAGAGAAGAAAGAAGACCTTGTTGATGAGCAAACACTTCAGTTGCGTAAAGTATTGAAGACTCCATTGGAAGATTTAGATCTTTCCGTACGTGCCTTCAACTGCCTGAAAGCTGCAAAGATCAATTCACTTAGTGAATTAGTGCAGTATGAGCAAGAAGACTTGATGAAGTTCCGCAACTTTGGTCAAAAGTCACTTTCTGAAATTGAGCAGGTGCTTACAGAGCGCGGCTTACATTTTGGAATGGATCTTGCCAAAATGGGTATCGACGTTAGCGAATTCTAATTATCATTAACCGTAGCTCAGTTAAATGGGTTACAAACGTTGCAATTCCTGACACGGTGCAACGTCTAAAAAACAATAGTCATGCGTCACGGAGACAAAGTAAACAACCTGGGTCGTACCAAAGCACACCGCGAGGCCCTTTTAAGTAATCTAGCTTGCCAGCTGATCCAGCACAAGCGTATTGTAACTACTACTGCGAAAGCAAAAGCGCTTCG
>DDPN01000024.1:0-1297 GCA_002342205.1 Chitinophagaceae bacterium UBA2467
GTAGAAATGGAGGCAACTAACTTGACGTTAATTTCAGAACGACCTGCTACTTGAACATCCTGACTTGTAAAATTTAGAGAGGATACCACCAGTGTACTAGTGGATGCAGGTACTGTGATGCTATAATTACCATTAGCATCAGTTACAGCACCCGCTTTAGCTCCTTTAATTACAACGGAAGCGTTGGGAACAGGGTTGTTAGTTTCGTCAGTGACTCGTCCTTTGATGACTTTGTTTTGAGCGTCCACCTGAAAATGAATCAATAGGCCGCACAAGAATGCGATCAAACACTTTCTCATTAGATTAGTTTTTGAACCTGAAAGGTACGCAAATTTTGATTGGACGAGAGGCTTGAAAGCCAATACTTTCAGCCGGAAATAAATTTAGGTGGGTAGGCTATATTATTATAAATTTAAATAATTCATAAATAATTGATATATAATTTAATATATATGAAAATTTATGACATTTTGTGAGCGTTTTTTGGAATTTTTATGGTTTAACCTTTATTTGGATTTGTCTGAACGGCTACTTGCCACTTATTGGCTATATTGCTGGACCCTTTTTAATTTTTTAAACTATTGATTATGAATAAAATAGCAATTACACTTGCTTGCATTTTGTCTGTTTATTGTCTTAATGCTCAAAATAAGTTCTCCATCAAGGGGGATGTTTCCAAAGTTTCCTCACCTATATTAAAGGTATACCTCACCTATTATGCCGATGGAAAGTCCAATATGGACAGCTCAGCGGTGGTAGATGGCAAGTATAGCTTTAGTGGAAGTTTGTCAGAACCAGTGATTGCAAACATTCGGGCAATCTATGCTGATAATCCAAATCCACGTGTCATGTCTACCGTAACTGTGCAACGGGACAATAAGTCCATCTTTATTGAAAACAGTAAAATAAAAATTACAAGTGTAGACTCCTTTTCTAATATCGTAATGAAAGGTTCGGCTGCGCATGATGAATACTTGAAATGGCAAGACTACATGAAAGAAGAAACAGAATTATCTGCGCAGCTTAACAAGCAATACAGTGCATTTGCAAAAGCAAAAGATGCGGATGGGCTTAAAAAAACAAGTACAGAACTAACGCAGGTTACAGAAAGAAAAAAGACAAAAAATAAACAGTATCTCGCTGAGCATCCTTCTTCTCTCATTTCAATGTTCGTATTCAAGCAGTTTGTTGGATATGATATTGATGGAGAAATAGCAGAGCCTGTATTTATGGCAATTGATGAACGTATCAGAAATAAACCATTAGGTATTGAGATGGCAGAGAAAATTTCGATTGC
>DDPN01000024.1:1334-4778 GCA_002342205.1 Chitinophagaceae bacterium UBA2467
GTTTCATTGTCTTCATTCAGAGGTAAATATGTGTTGATTGATTTCTGGGCTTCTTGGTGTGGCCCTTGCAGACAAGAGAATCCAAATGTTGTAAAAGCATTCAATGATTTTAATAGTAAGGGCTTTACTGTTTTGGGAATTTCATTGGATCAGCCCAATGCAAAGGATAAATGGTTGAAGGCCATTCATGATGATAATCTAACATGGACGCATTTATCAGATCTTAAATATTGGAAAAATGATGTGGCTGTATCCTATGGTGTGCAAGCTATTCCTCAAAATTATTTGTTAGACCCCAATGGTTTAATCATTGGAAAAAATCTTCGCGGTGCTGCATTACAAAAAAAATTAAGTGAGCTTTTGAAGTAGTTCAACCTAAATCTATTCAACTATTATTTAAAACCATATCATATGTACAAGTCAGTGCGATTATTGACCTTTTTATTTCTATGTGTTAGTGTTTCTGCATTCAGCCAACAAAAATTAGAAACAGTTCTTCCGCTTGATCCCAAACTAATCAAAGGGAAATTGTCGAATGGGTTGACCTATTTTATTCGCGAGAATAAAAAGCCTGAAAAAAAAGTTGAACTCCGGTTAGTTGTAAAAGTTGGCTCCATCATGGAAGATGATGACCAGCAGGGGTTAGCGCATATGGCAGAGCACATGGCTTTTAATGGGACAAAGAATTTCAAAAAAAATGATATCGTTTCGTATTTGCAAAGCATCGGTGTTGAATTTGGAGGAGACTTGAATGCCTACACTTCATTTGACGAGACGGTTTATATTCTTCCTATCCCAACGGATCAGCCAGGTAATTTGGAAAAAGGATTTCAGATTTTAGAAGACTGGGCACATCAGGTTACTTATTACGATGATGATATCAACAGTGAAAGAGCAATCATTCTGGAAGAAAGTCGCTTGGGTAAAAGTGCAGATGAACGCATGTTTAAAAAAGTATATCCTGAGCTCTTTAAAGGATCCAAATATGCCAGTCGATTACCAATTGGTATAGATAGTATCATCAAGCATTTTCCTCCTGATGCCATTCGTCGTTTTTATCGCGACTGGTATCGTCCTGATTTGATGGCAGTGGTTGTGGTAGGTGATATAACTAAAGACGAAGCAATCAAAATGATTGAGAAACATTTTTCAGGTTTAAGCAATCCTTCTGTTGTTCGTTCAAGAGTGTACGAAAAAGTGCCCCCTTATTCTACTTCCAATGCAATGGTGGTAACTGATAAGGAAGCAACAGGATTTGAATTCAGTATCAACTTCCCTGCAAAACCTGTTACACCTACCAGCACATTGAAAGAGTATCGAAGTGATTTGATTCGCTCTATTTATACATCATTATTAAATAATCGTTTTCGTGAGTTGACTCAAAAGGCAGATCCTCCATTTGTATTTGCTGCTGCGGGATTTGAGAGTTATGCAAAATTTCATGAGTCTTTTAGCGTGATGGGCTCTACGGGTACACAGGATGTACAGAAAGGATTGACAGCTGCATTAACAGAAGTTGAACGCGTTAAGCGATTTGGATTTACGGATCCTGAATTGGAGCGTGCCAAAAAAACAATTTTGACACAATATGAAAGACTTTGGAACAATCGAGATAAAACAGAGTCGGCTTCTTATGCAGATGAGTACATTCGCCACTTCACGGATTTAGAACCAGTGCCTGGTATAGATGCTGAGTTTAACTATGTAAAAGAACTCTTGCCAGGTATTACGCTGGCAGAGGTTAATGCTTTAACTGATTTGTATCGTAATGAAAAAAACACTTTCTCTTATGTCACAGGTTTAGAGGCGACCAATCAGACAAAGCTACCTTCTATTGAAGCTATTTCAGCAACATTACTTGCTGCTACTGCTGATCAAACGATTAAACCCTATGAAGAAAAAGCCGTTGCCACAACCTTGCTAAGTAGTGCACCACGATCAGGGGCCTTACGCAGTAAAAAGGGAAATAGCATTTTAGGCACAACAGAGTTGACGCTTTCTAATGGAGTGACTGTTACATTAAAAGCAACTGATTTTAAAAATGATCAAATCTTATTTGCTGCTTCTCGATATGGTGGGCTCACTGCTTATTCGTTAGACGATAAGTATAGTGCAGAAAATGCAACCGCAGTGATTGGAAGTATGGGATTTGGATCATTTTCTCCAACTGATATGCGTAAAACAATGGCTGGAAAGTCTGTCGCTCTTAGTCCGGTGATAGGTCAATACACTGCTGGATTTAATGGAAACAGCAGCAAGAAAGATTTAGAAATGCTATTTCAGCTTTTGCAACTTGAAGTACTGGAGCCACGGGTTGATAGTGCGCTATACAAATCATTTATTCAACGCAGTAAAGCGCAAGTAGCAATGCTCAGTGCAAATCCGCAGATTGCATTTATTGACACGATGTATCAGGTGCTCTATGATAAAAATCCATTAGCTCCCACAGCTGTGCCTCGTGCTACTAACTATGATAAAATAAAGCTTGACCGTTCACTTGCCATCTATAAGGAACAAGTAGGCGATGTTGCAGGTATGCATATCACTATTGTGGGTAGCTTTAATGAGGATACGGTGATACAACTGCTCGAAAAGTATGTAGCAGGTTTGCCGGCTACGCAAGCTCGAAATTTCACCGATAATAAAGTGCGCCCGTTCAAGGGACAAAATGATTTTCAATTTAAAAAAGGAAAAGAAGACAAAAGTTTAATTCTTGGAATCTATCATGGTGAAGTTCCCTACAATGAAAACACTTTACTGCAGTTGGAAGGATTAAGTGAGGTGATGAATATTACCATCATTGAAGAAATGCGTGAAAAAATTCAAGGCATCTATGGCGGGGGAACACAAGTGCAGCTATCTAAATACCCGGTTGGCAATTATCAATTTGTTTTGCAACTGCCTTGCGGTCCTGCTAAAGTTGACACATTAGTCAAAACGTATCGCTCACAATTAGAGCAGTTCGCAAAAACTGGTGTAGACACGGGCTATATATCAAAAGTTAAAAAGGCCTGGATCGAAAAGTATCGAGTGGATAGTAAGAAAAATGAATTTTGGCTAGCGGCGCTAGAAGATATTCATATGGGCGAACGTTCAGCCGATCGTCTTGTCAATGCTGAAAAATATTTTAATGCATTTTCTGTGAGCGATGTAAAAAAGGCTGCGAGTCTGTTGTTAAATGCAAAAGGAAAAATGATTGCAGTGCAAATGCCAGCCGAAATAAAAACAGAAACGAAATCGGAATCAAAAGGATTTTAAATAAAAGAGGCGGCAATTAGCCGCCTCTTGTTTTATGTACCAACTTCCCAATTTGATTTATTCGTACTCTAATTCATTATTGTAAAACTCCCAGGTCACACTACAGTTTTCTAGCTCACTGTATTCTTCCATTTGTAGCATCAGTTGTTGTAAAAACAAATTAGTATCTCCATTATGCGTGATGCT
>DDPN01000050.1 GCA_002342205.1 Chitinophagaceae bacterium UBA2467
AGGCATATCGAATATGCACAGAAAAATGAGATCTATGCACAGTATCAAAAATTGGATGCAACATTTTTCAAATTGAATCGAACAGGTGATTTGATGAACAGGATTACGGAGGATGTCAGTCGTGTCCGCACTTTTACAGGGCCAGCAGTGATGTATGTTGCTAACCTCATTTCAATTATTGCACTCTGTGTGTTTTTTATGCTTCGAAGAGATCCGCTGTTAACAGTATATGTTCTTTTGCCCCTGCCTGTATTGGCTTTTTTAATCTACCATATCAATAACCGAATAAATCAAAAAAGTGAGCGAATACAAGAACTATTATCAGGGTTGACCACGCACGCACAGGAATCGTATGCTGGGATACGAGTAATTAAATCGTTCATTCAGGAGAGGTCTCTTCTTTCTTTTTACAAACAACTTAGTGACGATTATCGAAAAGAAGTACTGGGTTTGGTAAAAGTTGAAGCGCTATATTTTCCTTCCATTAGTTTGCTAATTGGTATTAGCACCTTGCTAACCATTATGATTGGCGGCTTATATTATATACAAGGGGTACACGGAATTGGCGTAAACACGATTGTTGAGTTTGTGATGTACATCAACATGCTGACTTTCCCAGTTAGCGCCATTGGCCTAACTGCTAGTATGATTCAGCGTGCAGCTGCCTCACAAAAACGGATAAATGAATTTTTAGAAATATCTCCTGCTCACTCAATTAGGTCTACATTGGCTCCGGGAAATTTTAAAAACGAAATAAGTTTAAGTGAAGTTAGTTTTACTTACACGGAGTCAGGTATAGAAGCGATTAAGAACGTAAATCTTCAAATAAAAAAAGGAGAGCGCTTACTCATTTTGGGAAAAACTGGAAGCGGTAAGTCTACTTTATTGCAGTTGCTACTCCGATTTTATGAGCCAGACAGAGGACGGATACAATTTGACCAGCAGGATATTTCTTCATTTGATTTGCAGGAATGGAGAGGTAAGATTGGGTTTGTTTCTCAAGATGTTTTTCTGTTTTCTGATACAATCGCACAGAATATATCTTTTGGTGCCGATTATGCTTCAACAGAAAAAATTGAGTGGGCTGCAAAAGCTGCCTCTATTCATCAAGAAATAATGCAGTTTACAGAGGGTTACAACACCGTTGTAGGGGAGAGAGGGGTTACATTAAGCGGAGGGCAAAAACAACGTGTTTCGTTAGCGCGTGCTTTTTTACACGAGCCAGAAATACTATTGCTCGATGACTGTTTAAGTGCGGTAGATAGTCAGACTGAGCAAAAAATTGCGCAGTCCTTGAACCAATTATTCTCTGGTAAAACTATTTTATTGGCAACACACCGTATTCCTGCACATCTTTCAATGGATAGAGTAATCGTACTTGAAGATGGTAAAATGGTTGAAATGGGTGAACCTGCTGAGTTATTAGCAAGGGACAGCCTCTTTAGAAAAATATTCGAGGGGCAAAGTCGGGAAGAAAATTCAGATTTAGTGCAAAACTGATTTGGCTTATTTTCAAAGATTTTTATATTTGTAGAATACCGTATTAACACTTAAAACTGCAAAAATCTATTACAGTGAATTACGAGAGCAACGAAAGGAAAATGGATAGTATCTACAGTAAAAGACTCCGTGCTGGAAAAAGACGCACCTATTTTTTTGACGTCCGTTCCACCAAGGGGAATGATTACTATTTGACAATTACTGAAAGCAGAAAGCGATTTGATGACAATGGGTATGATCGTCATAAAATTTTCTTGTACAAAGAAGATTTTAACAAATTCGTAAAAGCATTAGGCGAAGCCGTTGATTATGTTAAAACTGAACTTATGCCCAATTTCGATTTTGATGCATTTAACCACGACGAATCTGATGAGGATGGCGCTGGGGCAGTTCGTTCAATTAATACGCAATCTGAAAGTCCAAGCGACTCCGAAACCACTGATAATTCGTCTTCATCCTCTATTGGGGAGGAGGTAGATAAGTGGTAATTCTTAAATAGTTGATAATCATGTAGTTAAAATTTTAAGAATAGGTTTTTTATCTATTTGTTAAGAATTTTAAAAAAAACGATTACCTTTCGAACCTAATTTCACACTTTCTTGATTCAGAGTGCACTAATAACAAAAACAGTATCTATGCAACCAATCTTTACACTGAAGAGAAGAGCCTTTCTTTCATTTTTTTCTGTTTTGGCTTTTTTAGGAAGTATTAGCTTCCAAGCTAACAGCCAAACAACCATCACTACATCTGGTACCAATTATACTGGAACCAATGGATTGACTGGTGCTGCATTTGTGACTTTCGCAGTACAAAACACTAACACTTTTGATATTGCTATCACTGGTATTGGATGTTTTGGAAACACAGGTGTATCCACTGCGCCCCTTCAACCAACACTTTGGATGTCTTCCAGTTCTTTGTCTGGTGCTCCTGGAACAATTGGAAGTCCTAACTGGACATCTGTTGCCACAGGTTCACCTGTAACTATCTCTGCAAATGGAATAGTTCCCTTCTTGTCAAACTTAGTGATTGTGGTTCCAGCAGGTGCTACCAGAAGGTTTGCACTTTCCTCTGACGGTGGCATAGCATATAGTGGTACTTCTGCTACTGTTCCTACTCCAAACACTCACTCTTCTGGTGGTGTAAATCTATTGGTTGGAAATGCCCAGGTTTCTGGATCTGATGTTGGTTATGCTGGTGCTTTTCCTTCTGGTACAACTTTTACTCCTCGATTTTTTACGGGTAGCATAACGTTTATACAGTCTTCTGCCTGCACAGGAACACCTGCTCCGGGCAATACTGTATCTTCAGTGAGTACTGTATGCCCTAATATCAATTTTACATTATCTCTTCAAAATACTTTTTCAACAACTGGTATTACTTACCAGTGGCAATCTTCTGCTGATGGTACTACTTGGTCAAGTATTTCTGGTGCCACAAATGCAACATTAACTCGTTCTCAAACCGCTGCTACGTTCTATCGTTGTCAGGTTACATGTTCAGGTAATACAGGAACATCTAATCCTTTATTGGTAGCATTGTCGCCGAACTCATCTTGTTATTGTGCTGCTGGTGCTACAAGCACAGCATTTGAGAAAATTTCAAATGTTACTTTTGGAACTATCAATAATAACTCAACTTCAACAGCTGGATATGAGAATTTCTTAACACAGTCTACAAATGTTATTGCTGGTCAAACATTACCAATCTCAGTTTCAATCTCTGGTGGATTTAGTACAGATCAGGTATTGGTTTGGATTGATTTTAACCAGAATGGTAACTTTACTGATCCAGGGGAAGCTGTTTATACTTCTGCACAAGGAGTAGGCCCTCATGTTGGAAATGTTACGATACCTTCTAGCGCTCTAACAGGACCTACACGTATGCGTGTCAGAATGCACGATTCTTCATTGGGTGCTAATGCGACTCCATGTGGTAACTCTTCATATGGTCAGGTAGAAGATTATACGGTGAATATTCAGCCTTGCGTTCAAGGTTCATTCACTACTCAACCTGCTAGTACAACTATTACTTGTGGAGGAAACGCCAC
>DDPN01000040.1 GCA_002342205.1 Chitinophagaceae bacterium UBA2467
TCAGCACCAATGGCGCGGTAGATTGCATCCTGAATACGTCCCCGTAATTGAAGTTGTCCTAATAAATTGTTATCACGCGTAGGATTCACTCGGTTGGAAAGAAATACATAAACCAAATCATGCTTAGGGTCTACCCAAACACATGTACCAGTAAAACCAGTATGTCCAAAAGTTTGATCGGAAGCTAGTAGTGAAGGATAGGGATCTTTTTTAAACTGATTGTCCTTTTCAGGTTTATCAAAACCCAAGCCTCTTCGACTGTTTTCTAATTGATACGAAGTGAAGAGTGAAACGGTGGACTCACGTAAATAACGTCTTCCATTAAATTTTCCCTTTTCTAATAAAAGTTGATACAAAATAGAAAGATCGTACGCATTGGAAAATAGTCCTGCATGTCCAGCCACTCCACCAAACAGTGAAGCTCCTTCGTCATGTACGTCTCCACGAATCAATTGTTGTCTAAAGTGTGATTCCTTTTCAGTGGGGACCAGTTGATTCAATGTAAAACGACGACGGGGTAAAAACCCTGTAGAGTACATACCCAATGGACGATAAAAATTATCCTGAACATATTGATCTAGCGTCTTTCCACTTAACTGTTCTACAATCAACCCTAAAAAAATAAAATCATTGTCACTGTACACATATTTACCCTGTGGCCCCAGTGGACTTTTTAAAATTCTTGCCAAAAGCGTGTCTTTCCAATCGTTGCGTCGATATAAATTTTCTGCAACTCGCACAGTAAATCCTTTCTGTGGTGTTTTTTTATATAGCGTAGTATCTGGATTTCCAAATGAGTCAATCGTTTCTTTATAAAAAGGAATAAAGGGAACGAGTCCTGCCTGATGCAGTAAGATATCCTTGATGAGAAGATTTTCTTTATCAGACCCCTTTACCCAAGGAAGGTAATCTTTCAGACGTCCCTCTAATTTTATTTTCCCTTCATCGTAGAGTTTCATTATAGAAACAGTAGTAGCAGAGATCTTTGTTACAGAAGCCAAGTCATAAATACTCTCGGTTGATACAGGCGTAGATTCCTCTGTTGAAGTGGTGCCAAACGCTTTACTATATAGCACACTTCCTTTTTGAACAGCCATTACTACGGCACCCGGAAATGCTTTTTTTGCTAATCCTTCCTCCACAATACGATCGATAGCGATTAATCGCTTTCTCAATTGAATGGCGGATCTTTTTATTTTAGGCTGTTGTATGCCCGTTCCAAATTTGAATTGACAAACAGATACTGGCAAGGTGCCGCGTGCAGCAAAATCACCCTGCAGCCAATCAGCTGAAATTTCTTGCGAAATGGAATCATCCTGATAGGCAGCTACGAGTGAGCGCGCATCACAAAAGTTTTTTATAGCTAATACATTCCCGAAAGCAATGGTCAGCGTACTATCGCCATTCAACAGACTATATAGATACTGTGCAGTAGTGCTAATTCCAAAGTTATTCATGGGCTTGTTAGCATAATCATGCGCGCCTATAATGCAAACGTCATAGTTGCCCGATTTTTTTACGGCTGCATAAATAGAATCGGCTGTTTGGATGGAGTCCTTGTAATTGAGTAAATATGAAGAAGCTCCCCAATCATTTTGCAAACGCTTCCCAAAAACAGAAAGTTGTTTTCCTCCCAACTGCACATATGCAACACGTGTTTTTTTATATTTCAATGCAAGTCGCAATGAACTAGAAAGTGGCGTAAGCAAGGTGAGTCCTTTTCTTGCTGCCTCTTCTCTCAATGCAGTTGTTTTCGCATTCAAATCCTGTAATAAATTTGTTGTATCTATAAACTGCGGGCGATTAAGTCCTAATGAATATTTTGCGGCGAGTACTTTTTTCACTTTTGCATCTACTCCTTCTTGTGTCAGTCGACCATCTTGAATGGCTGCTTTGATTACCTCGATTGATTCAGGAACACTAGCTGGCAAACAGAGCATATCATTACCTGCAATGATAGCTTCTACTGCAATGGTTCCCCCGGGGTAGTATTTGGCAATGCCTTTCATTTCGAGGGCATCTGTAAATGTTAAACCTTGATAGTTCAGTTTATTTCGCAGCAGATCAGTGATATTATTTTTAGAAATAGAAGTGGGACGATTTGTGGTGCTATCAATTGCCGGAACAAATAAGTGTGCAACCATTACACTGCCAATACCTGCTTCAAAAACAGCTTTGAATGGAGCCAATTCCATTGCATCTAATTGCTTCATGGACTTAGCTACCACCGGCATGTCATAATGAGAATCCACATCCACATCCCCATGACCGGGAAAGTGCTTGGCGCAAGCCATGATTCCTGCATCTTGTAAACCTTTCATAATTGCAACAGCAGAACTGGATACTTTTTTTTGATCTTCTCCAAATGAACGGAATCCAATTACAGGATTATTTGGGTTGTTGTTCACATCTACTACAGGCGCGTAGTTTACATGTATGCCCATGCGCTTACACTGCTCGCCCATTGCTAATCCTATTCGATAGAGTAAAGAACGATCTTGAACAGCCCCCAATGAAAGTTGATAAGGAAACTTGTCTACGCTATCTAGTCTCATCCCTAATCCCCACTCCCCATCAATGGTAATCATCAATGGAGTTTTAGCCATCGCCTGGTATTGGTTGGTTAAAAGGGCTTGGCGAACCGGACCCCCTTGAAAAAAACAAAGTGCACCAACATTGTAATTACGAATATCCTGCTCTACTTTGGCGATATGATCAGGGCCTAAATTGGAATGCGCCCGTATAACCATTAATTGCGCAATCCGTTGTTCAGGGGTTAAACTATTAAAAACACTATCAACCCATTTTTGCTGGGCCTTTTCGCGGGCAGATTGTGCCAATAAAGTTCCAACTGAGCAAAGCAGTACAACGGAAAGGATAAAATTTTTTCTCATGACAGGTTCTTTTCTAAAAAGACAGTGCCTAAAAGTAATTCTTTTAGGCCAAGCATTTATGCGGCTTATCAGAGGCAATCTCGTATTTTTGAAGGCTTCAGAATTGGGGAACCTTGATACAAATACTACCTGACCATATTGCTAATCAGATTGCTGCCGGCGAGGTTATTCAACGCCCTGCCAGCGCCGTAAAAGAGCTGCTCGAAAACGCGGTTGATGCAGGGGCTACTGTTATTGAACTGATCGTCAATGACGCGGGAAAGTCCTTGGTGCAGGTAATAGACAATGGAAAAGGGATGGATCTTGCTGATGCCCGACTTTGTTTTGCACGTCATGCAACCTCTAAAATCAATGCGATTGAGGATCTTTTTCATATCCGCACCATGGGATTTAGGGGCGAGGCCTTGGCAAGCATAGCAGCTGTTGCGCAGGTAGAGTTAAAAACAAAACGGGCCGAAGATCAAGCCGGACACCTGTTGGAAATAGAACACAGTGTAATAACACGGGAAGAGCCTGTTGCAATGAAAACGGGCACCAGCGTCGCAATGAAAAATCTGTTTTTCAATGTTCCTGCCCGAAGAAATTTTTTAAAAAGTAATGCTGCAGAAATGCGGCACATTGTAGAAGAGTTCACAAGAATTGCATTAGCCTTTCCTGAAATTGTTTTCACGCTGCATGCCAATAACCAACAATTATATCATCTAGAGGCGGGTAGTTTGAAACAACGTATTATTCAATTACTAGGCAGTACGTATACTTCCAAACTGGTTGCCGTTCAAGAGGACACGGACTATTTGACTATCCGTGGTTTTGTCGGCAAACCTGAAACAGCACGTAAAACACGAGGAGAACAGTACTTTTTTGTCAACAACCGATTCATCAAAAGTTCTTACCTGCATCACGCAGTGATGAATGCATTTCAAGCATTGTTGCCGGCAGAGCATTTCCCTCTATATGTGTTGTTCATTGATCTGGATCCACAACAGTTAGATATCAATGTGCATCCAACCAAACAGGAAATAAAATTTGAAGACGAAAAAATCGTATACGCATTTGTACAGGCCGCCATACGACATGCCCTAGCACAGTTTAGTGTTACACCTACACTGGATTTTGAATTAGATGCCTCTATTCAACGATTAAGTTCTATTCAACAACCTACCACAGATGCCACTCGGGCGGCTACGCGTGACAGTGCTTTATTTCAACATTTCACCCAAAAAAATAAAGCGCACACGATTGAACCGACTACAAAACGGTCAGCGGAAAACTGGCAAGCCTACACACCCATTCAAAACGAACTCCCTGCGGTTAAAGAAGAGTCAACTCTTTTTTCACTTGCGGGAGAAAGGTCATTTGTACAACTTCTAAACACCTATATTGTTGTTCCCTCTGCAAAAGGATTTGCACTTATTCATCAACAAGCTGCACAAGAGAGAATTTTATATGAACAGTACCAGCAATCAAGCCACGACAAACCTGTAGCCACACAGCGAACCTTGTTTCCAATTACTTTGCAGGTAAGTGCAGCGGATGCGATTTTACTTGATGAAATGAAGGGCATTTTACAACAGGTAGGCTTCTTACTAGAAGAAGAAAAAAAACAATCCTACATACTACAAGGAGTACCTGCAGGATTTGAGAGTGGCAATGAAGTTTCTTTTATCGAAAGCTTGCTGGAAGAATATAAAAACTATAACTCCGATCTTCAACTTCCTCTTCGGGAAAAACTATTTCGCACACTAGCAAAAAAACGTGCCGTTAAAGCAGGAGTTGCTTTAAATGAAAAAGAAATGCAACAATTGGTAAGCGATTTATTTGCCTGTGGCGACCCTACCACTACTCCTTTTGGCCAACCCACTCTCATAGAATTTAAAAAAGAAGAACTCGATAAGCTATACCAACGCTAATCAATACTTCTCTCTGATTCCCAGTAAAAATTTTTCAACCAACCGACGGATTTCTGTTGCAGAAGATTGGTGATTATTGACAAGCGCTGAGAATAAAAGTAATTTCCCCTTACGCGTGTACAAGTAGCCGCTCAAACTAACAACTCCACTAAGGGTGCCCGTCTTTGCATAGATATAATCGCCGTCGTTTGTATAGTAATTTGACAGCGTACCCACACCCCCCTTTGGAAAAATCGTTTTAATACGATCCATCCCAAATTCATTTTTCATTTTTTCCAGAATTCGTACAAAATCTTGCGGAGTAAAAAGATTATACCTACTCAATCCAGAGCCATCGGCCCAACGAGGACGTTGTGGAAGATCCGCAAAGTCTTTTTTGAGCAGGGTATCAATAATTGCTCCATCATCCATTTTGCCCAACATACGTTGGCTTACCATCAATAAAGACTGCTCTGCAAAAAAATTATCACTTCGATGCATCAATGGTTTCAGCAATGAATCGGTTGGAATGGAGAAAAGGGGTTGACCTTTTGGAGCTTCTGCTACCACACGCATGTTGCATGCAACTCCCATTCGCTCTAACGTATCTTTTAGAAAAGTAAAGTTGGTAACGCCCTGCAAGGTTTTAAAAGGAATTACTGCTTTAGTAAATAAACGCGTAGAAGGAGAAAGCCTGAATAGGTTCTGATCTTGCTGACGTTCCACTTGAAATTTTCCTCCCTTTCCCACTTGTTGTATCAACGCTTCATTCATAAAAGGAGAATGCAGCGCTAATGAAGGAGTTGCAGTCAATGTATTATTACGGTTATAAAAGTTGATAACATTCCCATAGATGGGAAGCGCACTCCGTTCAGCTAAATAGGCCTCTTGAAAATCATCCCAAGACCATCCACTTCCATACGCTGAAAAATCATGCTGCGTTGAAAGATCCAATACGACTTCTTTAGCTGTGCTTTTAATTCGATTGAGTAAGGGTTGCGTCGAAAACTCGGGCAGTAAAAACGTGGGGTCGCCAGCTGGGCGAACGTATAATACGTTTGCACTATCCAATAAATAGGCGCTAAGAATACTATCGCCTAAGTATTTCATAGCTGCATAACAGGTAGGAATTTTTGTATTGCTAGCGGGCACAAAATATTTATCTGCTTGATGGCCATACCAGTATTTTTTTGTCACGGGGTCATAAATACTAACACCCACATGTGCCTGTTTAAGCGCAGGCTGTGTAAGCAGTGATTGTGATGCGCTTCGTTTGATCTGATGAGATACGCTACAAGACACCAATGAGCTGACCAAAGTCAGCGAAAGCAAAATATTCCAATATTGTTTCATAGCATTCAATTCTTAACTCCGCTCCTGTGCACGTAGCCAGCGCTCTGGAATTTCATTACTACTGGCCAGCAAATAGTCTTTGTAACTGCAGGCAATAAATTTTTTATCTGGCAATTGCATCCACCAACGTCCCGTCTTTTTACTTTGCAAAAAGACGGTCTCCACTTCTGCAAATGCCATATAGTATTCGTTGAAAGAATCTTTATCGGTTAAAGACGCTTCCCGTTTTCCTCTGCTGCGCCCATCTAGTAAGTACCAAAGTTGTTGTGCAATTTGTTTAGCAGACAGTTCCTGTTGATCATGATGGGGGTTGTACCCGTATACTCCCACCGTGCTGATTGTTGGGCTCATGCCTGCATAGCGAAACAATGTACAAGCCTCTTCGCCGGTTAGTCCATTTGGAGAAATAGTGCTGGCAGGAGAATGCGCATTGCCCAATGCACTCATGTCAAAACTGAATAGATGACTATTTCGAATAACAGGCTCCATTTCATCTAATGCCTCTTTTACATTTCCTACTCTGTAACAGTCAAATCGTAATTTATCTAAGGTTTCCAGCACAGTAGGATGCACATAATAACTTTGAAAACCAATATGGTTATAATGCTTCAGATAATTCGGCATACCTGTCAGCATCTCCATTAAAAAGTTTTCATTGGGCAATACGGCGTCTGGATGAAGGTCAATTAATGCATCTACACAGGTTGCTTCAATTAATTGACGGGTTGTAGCATAGGCCTGATACTGTGCTAATGTAAGATCGTGAGATCCTCCTAGTATGATAACCGTTTTTCTTTCAGCTACCAATGTTTGAATGACAGTTCGTAAGGCAGCATACGTATCAGTAATAGTAGCCCCTCTACGGATATTACCAACATCTGCCAGTTTTAGGTCGGCATGCCAATAAAATAATTCGTAAAAACGACGGCGAATTGCATCGGGGGCTTCTTCTTGTTGCTGTTCAATTCCTGCACCTCTGTGTTCTGGACAGCCTACCAATACAAACTGAACTTCTTCCAGATCTGGAAGCACCTCTTCGTAGGTAGCAATAGAAAAACCAATCTGCCCTTCTTTATAACCCGCATCCAGCGAGAGGAAGGCTTTGTTGACAGGATTTAAAAAATCAGCAATACCCAGAGAATCGGACATACCTGCAAGATAATTAATTGAAGGTTTGGACTTACTTTTGTCAGATGAAGAATCTCCGGGAACAAATTGAGGCACTTCGCGACGAAATAACTGGTTTTAACAGCAATGATCCTGCACAGGTAGAAGAGTTTCGTATCAAATACCTGGGTACAAAGGGACAGCTGAAAAACCTGATGGGGGAATTAAAGAATGTTCCCGTAGACCAAAAGAAAGAAGCCGGACAACTACTCAACGAATTCAAGCAGTTTGTCGAAGCACATTACGAGACACTAAAATCGAATAGCAGCAGCGCTGCTGACGCTGCAGATACTGGGATAGATTTATCATTGCCCGGCGACCCTACACCCCTTGGCTCGCGTCATCCGGTTACATTGATGCGTAATCAGATTGTTTCCATTTTTCAACGATTGGGCTTTGCCGTAGCCGAAGGACCAGAAATTGAAGATGATTGGCACAATTTTGGCGCACTCAACCTTCCTGCACATCACCCGGCCAGAGACATGCAGGACACTTTTTATATTCAGCAAAATCCGGACTGGGTTCTTCGCACGCATACCAGTAGCGTACAAATTCGGGAAATGGAAAAAGGGAAACTTCCTATTCGGATGTTAATGCCCGGACGCGTTTTTCGAAATGAAACAGTGAGTGCGCGTAGCCATTGTTTTTTTCACCAAATTGAAGGATTGTACATTGATAAAAATGTATCATTTGCAGACTTGAAACAAACACTCTACTTTTTTGTGAAAGAGATGTATGGAGCAAATGTAAAAGTTCGTTTCAGACCCTCTTATTTCCCTTTTACGGAACCCAGTGCAGAAATGGATGTGAGTTGCTTTATCTGTGGTGGAGAGGGCTGTCACGTTTGTAAAAAAACGGGCTGGGTCGAAATATTAGGGTGTGGCATGGTACATCCCAATGTATTATCCAACTGCGGAATCGATCCGGAAGAATACAACGGATTTGCATTCGGCTTAGGAGTGGAAAGACCCGCTATGTTAAAATATGGCGTCAATGATCTTCGCTTATTTAGCGAAAATGATGTTCGCTTTTTGAAACAATTCACAGCTGCTACCTGATAAATAGGTCTCAATGGAAATTCACACAATTGGTGTTTGTGGGGCAGGAACCATGGGCAGAGGCATTGCCCTCACACTTGCGCAAGCAGGCTACTCTACTTTACTATTTGACCTCAATCCAGACATACTAGCCAGTGCCCGCGCACAACACGAACGAGAACTAGAGGGCTTAGTGCAAAAAGGGAAGGTAACCGCTGACAAAAAAGAAAAGATACTGGCATTAATTCAATACACGAACGAGCTGGAAAATTGTTTAGCTGAATTTTTTATTGAAGCCATCGTCGAAAAAATAATTCCGAAAGTTGCGCTGCTCAATCAACTGGCAGAGCTTAATCATGGGGATTGCATTTTTGCTAGCAATACCTCTTCACTTTCCATTACAGAAATTGCCAAACAGGTTTTACACCCCGAACGAGTAATTGGGTTGCATTTTTTTAATCCAGCCACCATCATGAAACTCGTAGAAGTGGTGCATACACCCTTTACAAATCCGGACGTGCTATCCACAACACTTCAATTAGTCAAACAGATTGGCAAAACACCTGTTCAATGTAGCGATTCGCCCGGCTTTATTGTCAATCGAGTTGCACGGCCTTATTATATCGAATCATTACGCTTAATAGAAGAACAGAAAAGTAATGTTGAACAACTAGATCGCATTTTAGAATCGACTGGTTTTAAAATGGGGCCTTTCAAACTGATGGATCTCATTGGCAATGACATCAATTTTGCAGTGAGCTGCTCCGTTTATGAACAATTAGGAAAGCCAGAACGACTACAACCTTCATTTATTCAGCAGCAATTAGTACAGGAAGGAAAATGGGGTAAAAAATCGGGCAGTGGTTACTATAAGTATACTTCATCATGAAAAAAATACTGGTAACAGGAGGTACAGGATTTCTGGGATCATATATTCTGCAAGAATTGATCACTCAAGGATATCACGTTCGAGCTTTATTCAGAAAAAAAGAAAGACCATTTTGGATTGACCCAGCCGTACTTGAAAAAGTAGAGTGGGTTTCTGGTGACATACTTGATATTGTTTCATTAGAAGAGGCCATGGAAGGGATAGACAATGTGATTCATGCTGCCGCAATGGTCTCATTTGATCCAGCTGAAAAAAAAGCCCTTTACAAGATTAATGTAGAGGGAACTGCGAATGTGGTCAATGCCTGTCTTGAAAAAAAGATCAAACGATTTGTCTATATCAGTTCTGTTGCAGCACTGGGAAGAAAAGAAGGAGGAGGGCAGGTAGATGAAAAAGCAAAATGGGAAGAAAATCCACTTCAAACGCATTATGCAAGAAGTAAGTATAAAGCAGAAATTGAAGCCTGGAGAGGTTTTAGTGAAGGCCTCGATACTGTAATTATTAACCCTAGCACTATATTGGGATATGGAGACTGGACCAAAAGCAGCTGTGCCATTTTTAAACAACTACATGATGGATTTCCATGGTACACGAGTGGATTAAATGGATTTGTAGATGTAAAGGATGTAGCTAAAGCAACGGTACTTCTGATGGAACATCCAGTTTCGGGCGAACGATATGTTGTGAATGGGGATACCTGGCTCTTTCAACAACTACAAGATAAAATTGCAGACGGATTTCAAAAACCCAGACCCTCTCGAAAAGCAACTCCATTATTATTAGGAATCGCTTGGCGGATTGAAAGAATTCGATCACTGATCACTGGAAGAAAACCACTTCTAACAAAAGAAAGTGCACGTGTTGCTGTAAGCAAAACAGTTTTTGATAACCGGAAATTATTAGCGCTCATCCCCCAATTCAGTTATACTCCGCTTGAAAAAACGATCAGCGAGGCCTGCAAAAACTATGTGTCTCGCTAAATTATTGTGCGCGCATTACTTTATCCCACAGCGCTGGGATACGTTTGATCCAAACTCGCTCACGTTTTTTTTCATTGGCAATTTCGGTAGGGGTACCAAAATAAATTTGATTGCCGGGTAAATCGCCAGGGACACCACTTTGCGCTAACACGGTTGCACCTTTACCAATGCGCAAGGTTTTGTTGACGCCCACCTGTCCCCATAATATCACCTCGTCTTCAATGGTAACAGCGCCCGCAATGGCTACTTGTGCTGCAAAAAGACAATTCTTACCAATCACAGTGTCATGCCCTATATGAACCTGATTATCCAGTTTTGTACCCGCTCCAATAACAGTATCAGAAGTCACCCCGCGATCGATTGTACAAGCCGCTCCAATCTCTACCTCGTTTTCAATTAATACACGGCCACAACTTTTCATTTTTTTATAATGAACAGGACGATTTGTCTTTTTATTATAGTAAAACGCATCACTTCCAATGATGGTGCCTGCCTGTATAATTACATCATCTCCAATAATACAATGATCCAGAATTGTCACATTAGGATGAATCAAACAGTTCTTCCCAATCTGTACATGATTTCCAATATAAGCACCTGGCAACACGACAGTTCCTGCACCTATCACCGCACTATCACTGATAGGCTTTAATGAAGGACGCAAGGGCCGAAAATGATCTACAATTTTTTGATAGGCCCCAAATGGATCTTCCACTACCAACAACGCTTTTCCACTTGGACAAGGGATTTCTTGATTAATAATTATAAAACTAGCTGCAGATTGCAAACAGGTTTCATAGTATTTCGGGTGATCGACAAATACAAGATCACCTTTTTCTACTCGATGAATTTCATTGATGCCGGTAGTAAGTTGTGTTGCGTCACCAATCACTTTTGCATGAATGATAGCAGCGATTTTCTCTATTGAAATTGGATTTTCAAAACGCATACGTTTCGATTTTACACAAAGGTAATCGCGATATGCATGCCGACTTTTTATTATGCTTATCCACAGTAATTTTTAAAATGTTGATAAAATAGAAGTAAAAAAGTTTTTTTATTAAATAAAATAAGTCTTAATATTGTGTAGGGAAATTCGTTTCCCAGTACTTACTAACCCATCCATATAGATCCCTCCGTTTTCGGAGGGATTTTTCTTTCCTTCAATTCGAATAACTTTATACAAAGCTTTTTTACATGCTAAAATCAATGACGGGCTTTGGCAGAGCAGTAGTAACGGTAGGTGATAAACACTTTGCTATTGATATCAAGTCCCTCAATGGAAAACAATTTGACCTGCAACTCAAATTGCCAACATTAGTTAAGCCCTTTGAATTTGATATTCGAAAAATCTTAGCCGAAAAGCTAGGTAGAGGGAGCGTAGATTGTCTAATCACGACTAAAGACGCAGGTTTTTCAGCTCCTGTTTCTATCAATACACAGGTTGCTCGTTCATACTACCAACCGTTAGCGCAATTAGCCTCTGAATTGGGTCAGGATAGCACGCAGTTGCTTTCCGCGATCTTAAAGTTGCCTGATGTGGTAGCTGCGGGCAGTGATAGTTTAGAGCCTACTCAATGGGAAACATTCAAAAAAGGTATTGAAACAGCATTAGAAGCATTAGATACCCATCGTACGCAGGAGGGAAAAGCGCTGGAGGCGGACCTGCTGGCTCGCATCAGTCGTATTGAACAATTACAAAAAGATATTGAGCAAGCAGAACCCGCTCGACGTGAGAAAATGCGGCAGGGACTTATTCAAAAGTTAGAAGAACAGGTTGGGAAAGAGACGTATGATAAAAACAGACTGGAACAGGAATTAATCTACTATATAGAAAAGATAGACATCAGTGAAGAAATGATTCGCCTGCGTAATCACTGTGAGTATTTCCGCGCGCAACTAGCGACTCCAGAGGAGGGTAAAGGCAAAAAACTATCTTTTATTCTGCAGGAAATTGGACGTGAAATCAATACGACCGGTTCCAAGGCCTATGATGCTTTCATTCAACGCCTAGTGGTGGAAATGAAAGATGAGCTCGAGAAAGCGAAAGAGCAGATATTGAATGTGCTTTAAAGAAGTCCCTTGGAATTCCTCGTATTTTTGCCTTATGCAAAGGCATTGGAGACTTCCCCTACTAGGATTTACACTTTTCATGCTGGGATTGACAGCCTGTAATAAGCTGAATCTTTTTGAGCGCTCAGTAGCTATTCCCAAACACGAATGGAAAAGTAATTTTGAGCCCTCATTCACCTGTTCAATAAAAGATACGACCTCTTTATATGATATTGCACTCGTTCTAAGACATCGGGATCGCTATCATTACAATAACATCTGGCTACAAATCACTATCATCGATCCATCTGGCCAACAATTTCGTTTCAACACAGAAAAGATTTTAGGGACCAATGAAAAAGGCTGGCTGGGTGTAGGCATGGATGATATTTACGAACACCGATTATCTCTTCAATCAGATATCGTGAAAAATGGCGTGTCACTTCGTAAAAAAGGTTCCTACCAAATTCGAGTCAAACAGATTATGCGCGAAGATCCGCTGCAAGAAGTGATGAACGTAGGAGTTCGGATTGAAAAAATGACGCAGCGTAACTGATATGTTCAATTTTGGAAAAATAAAACTGCGTCGCACTAACCTCCTTTTTTGGTCTTTATTAGTCTACATTATAGCGGCACTCGTTTGGTGGTTTATTTCGCTGGAAAAGCAGAACCAAAAGATTCGAGCTGAACAAATACAGCTTTTAGAATTGCAAGCCCCCCAGATGAACGATCTTGAAAAAAGCGCTCGGGCTACACAAATTCAAACACAAGCATTTCGTAATAGTACCAAATACCTTGGCGAAGGCATCACTTTTTTGATTATTATTTTGATTGGGGCAATTGCCGTTTACAGGGCCGTTCGTAAACAATTTCTGGCGCAGCAACAACAGCAACAGTTCATGATGGCTGTAACCCATGAATTAAAAACGCCCATAGCTGTTACCCGCTTGAATTTAGAAACAATGCAGCGGTATAAACTAGAACCCGAAAAACAAGAAAAACTGATCCGTATTGCATTGGATGAAACAAATCGATTGAATCTTTTGACCAATAATATTTTGGTTTCATCACAATTAGAAAACAAAGGCTTCGCAAGCACGAAAGAAGAGCTGGATTTTTCTGCGCTGGTACAGGATTGCATTCGCGACATGCAAACACGTTTTCCTGGAAGGGAGATTCGTTCGCATATAGAAGCAGAATTAGATATCAAAGGGGATGCTTTACTTCTACAGATTTTGTTAAATAACTTATTGGAAAACGCAATTAAATACTCCCCCTCTTCTTCCTATATCGAAGCCACTTTAAAAAAAGAGGCCTCCCAATTGCAGCTGCAAATTGCAGACCAGGGTATCGGTATACCGGCTAGTGAGAAAAAGAAAATATTTGATCGGTTTTACCGCATTGGCAATGAAACCACCCGCACTACCAAGGGCACAGGTTTGGGATTATACCTCTGCGAGCGAATTGCCCACCACCACCAGGCTACAATTACTGTAAAAGACAATCATCCCACTGGCAGCATTTTCCTGGTTAACTTTGCCATATGAAATCAGCAGAAAAGGGAACAATTTTATTGGTAGAGGATGAAGAGAATCTGCATGAAGCGCTCAAATTAAACCTGGAACTCGAGGGCTATTCAGTAACCTCATCCTATGACGGAGCTGAGGCGTTGAAAGCAATCAGTAATGAATACTTTGATCTGATTATTCTGGATATCATGTTGCCAGAAATGGATGGTCTTGCTGTTACGGAATCTATTCGGATCAGTAATAATGAAATTCCTATTCTGATTTTAAGCGCTAAAAACAGCAGCGCAGATCGAGTGACGGGATTAAAAAAAGGCGCCGACGATTATTTGACCAAACCCTTTAACCTGGAAGAATTACTGTTACGCGTTCAAAAACTAATCGATAAAAACAAACGCCTTCAAGACAAGGAATATGTAGGTGAGCAATACCAGTTCGGCTCCTGTATGATTGACTTTAAAGCACAAGAAGCTGTAATCATTACAGGGGAGCGTATTCAACTGAGCAAGAAAGAATCCATGCTCTTAAAATTGTTGATCGAAAACAAGAATGAAGTTGTTCCCCGCGAAAAAATTTTGCAAACCGTATGGGGCTACCAGGTATACCCTACCACTCGCACTATTGACAATTTTATACTGAACTTTCGAAAATATTTTGAGACCGACAGCCGTAATCCTCGCTACTTTCATTCCGTGCGTGGTGTAGGATATAAATACGCTGAGTAATTAAAGATCGCCTAATCGAGGGCGTAACACAATGTCTTCTACACAGGCCTGGGGAGACAATTGCGTAGCTTGTACAATCATCTTAGCCACATCTTCTACTTCCATAATACGTCCGGAAGAATTATCAAAATCACCCCACGAATCTGTCAATACAGCACCTGGGTACACACCCGTTACTTTTACACCGGTTGGTTTTAATTCTTCGCGCAAGTTTTTTGTAAAGCCATGCAACGCATACTTACTGATACTATAGGAACCGCCCTGTGCGTAGGGTTGTAAAGAGGCAATAGAACAGATGGTGAAAATATGCCCGGTGCCACGCTGCACCATAGAAGGAATAAGTGTACGTGTTAAATGATAGGCACTTCCCAAATTAACACGAAGTTGTTGTTCCAATTGACCGTCTGGCTCCTCGGCTAGTGAACCTGGCAAAAATTGCCCTGCATTATTGATTAAAATATCTGGCTCCGAAAAGGAAAGACACCAGCGACCAAATTCACGTGCTTGTTCCGGAATAGAAAGGTCAGCTGCCTGTCCATGTATAGAGCAAGATGGAAACTCTTTTTGTAATGCGGCAATCGTTTTTGTTAACGTCTCTTTATTACGGGCGGTCAATAATAATTGATCTCCCCTTTGTGCAAAATGCTTTGCCAATGATTGTCCAATTCCTCGGGATGCTCCCGTTATTACCACAGTAAGTGCCGGCATACGATTTCTTTATACTTATCTTGCAAAGGTATCAACCCACCTTTTAAATTTAGGATTTGTCTTTGCATACTTCTTACAAACATCTATTCTTTGATCTTGATCATACCCTTTGGGATTTTGAAGCCAACGCAAAAGCGACCCTTTGGCATTTATATCAAGATCTTAAACTGGAAGAAAGAGGCATTCATGATTTTGAACTTTTTCATCGCAATTACCTGGTGCATAATGAAAAGCTATGGGACCGCTACAGAAACGGCTATATAAAACAAGATGAACTGCGGATCAAGCGAATGCGTCTCAGTCTTTTAGATTTTAAAATTGCAGATGAATCGTTGGCAGAGGCCATGAGTACCCAATTTTTAGCATTACTGCCCAGTCGTACGCTTTTGTTCCCCTATGCGCTAGAATTGATGAACTATTTGACCCAAAAAAACTACCAACTCCATCTTATCACGAATGGGTTTGAAAAGACACAGCATAGTAAACTACTGCACTCAGGACTACAACCGTTTTTTTCAGCAGTCATTACCTCTGAAGGCGCAGGAAGCTTGAAGCCAAAAAAAGAAATTTTTGAATACGCACTCACGATAGCAAAAGCTAAAAAAGAGGAAAGCGTGATGATCGGTGATACCCTTGAAGTTGATATACTAGGTGCTCGTAATTATGGGATTGATCAGATTCATGTGAATCATTTAAATCAAAATCGAGAGTCTCTACCAGATGGTAGTTACCCTACACATACTGTATTTTCACTGGAGGAATTGAAAAGGATCTTATAGATTAAAGCGTAGCAATCACCGTTACTCCGCCTTTTGGTTTGTCTCCCATTTTAACCTGGATCTTGGCATCCATTGGCAATAAAAGATCTACACGAGATCCAAATTTGATAAAGCCCATCTCTTCTGTTTGCTTCACTGTTTGTCCAGGCTGTAGATAATTTACAATTCGCTTAGCTAGTGCGCCAGCAATTTGCTTGACTAAAATTTCTTTTCCTTGTGCGCGATAGACTACACTATGTCTTTCATTTTCGGTAGAAGATTTGGGATGCCAAGCAACCAAGTATTTGCCAGGATGATATTGGCTATAAACAACCTCTCCACTAACAGGATTTCGGTTCACATGCACATTGAAAGGACTCATAAAAATGGAAATCTGAATTCGACGATCAGAAAAATATTCGTCGGCTTGCACCTCTTCTATCACCACCACTTCCCCGTCGGCAGGAGCAATGATTGCGTTGTCTTGTATTGTCAATTTACGAGAAGGGATACGAAAGAAGGAGAGAATAAATACCCAAAATAGTAGACTAACTGCCGCAACCAAAAAGCTAATCCACGAAGAAGTGACAGTACTAAACACTAATCCATTAATAAATGCCACTAGTAATGTTACAGTCAAAATAGTACCTCTTCCTTCGCGATGCAGCGTCATACTCTTTAGATTTTACGGTGGCAAATATAGGGAATGCCTGTGCTAAGCAAGGATCAGTTTCAAATAGATCCAACAAACAGGAGTAGCTACTAACAAAGAGTCAAAACGATCTAAAAAACCGCCATGTCCGGGTAAGATGGTACCACTATCCTTGATACCTGCTACTCGTTTAAATTTTGACTCGAGTAAATCACCCCATGTTCCTGCAATAGCTGCCAATAAGGCTAAAACATACCAATGCGCAGAAAGTAAGGGCTCCATTTTTCCAACAGGAATTAATGACCCTAGCAAATAGTTGGCTCCACCACCCACTAGAAGCACCGTGAGTACAATTCCCCCCAATGTTCCTTCCCATGTTTTTTTAGGTGAAATAGGAGAAAGAGGTGTTTTTCCAATTAATGAGCCAACGATGTAAGCCATTGTATCATTAATCCACATACAAAGCAGAATGAAAAAAGGAAATTGTTCCCAATTAGGCGCAGGCACACCCGATTCTGGAACCATTAAGAGTGGATGTTGATGTAATTCTAAAAAAAAGAACCAGCTTGCCGTTAAATAGACTAAACCAAACAGGATAAACAAAAAAGAATTTTTAAATGAGGCAACGATTCTTTCATATTCTACCCAACATCCTGCATGTAACACCAACACCAATAACCAAAAACTCACATCACTTAAAAGCAACGCGGTTAGCATAACCACCACAAAGAAAAAAGCGGTGATGGATCGGGTTGTAAATACTTCGCGATTAAAAGGCATACTTAATTTGATGTATCGTGATCCGTCGTTGTATCTTCTTCTTCAATTTGTTCATCTGAAACCGGATTACCATGCTTGATCATCCAATGTAAATTCATCGTCACCATCAATGCACTGATCAATCCAGAATATACCAGCGTTTCTGCAGGCACTACCGATTCGTCATTAAGCAAGACGGGGTTCAAATAAACCAAGACAATCAAAATGCCGTCATACACAAAATGTGCAAGTATAGCAACCCACAAACTTCCGCTATACCAATAAATTGCTCCTAATAAAATGCCGAGGGCAAAGCGAGGCAGAAAGCCATAAAATTGTAAATGCAACGCAGCAAATAAAAAGGCTGACACTATAATGGCCGGCCATGCCTGACCAAATTGTTTCACAAAAATGCGTTGAATCACCCCTCTGAATAACAACTCTTCACCCACTGCAGCTAGCCCTGCCACGAATAACAAATTCAATAAAAGATCTTGAATTGTATGCCGAGATAATAGCGCTTTTACTGTTTCGTTAGCTTCGTCTTCTTTTCCACGAATCCAATCGGTTAATTCTGAAGGAAATTCAATAGCACGATTCACTTCACCCAACCATTGAACCATGGGTAAAGCAATGAGAATGGCAAAAGAACCGATCAACCAAAATCCAGCGTGAGAGGGCAAACGAAATCCTAAATAATTTCCTGCAGGCTTACCAGTGAAAAAACGAGCTGCAAACCAACTCGGAACCAAAAACAATCCAATGAATTGAACCGCTTGCATCCCTCGAATAAAAAAAGGTAACCAAGGGTGTTTGGGGTCTATTTTATCTAATGCGGCCATTTCTGTCATGGAAATTCCGGTAATTACACTCAATAACTGCGTACCCAGTAAACCAATCAGAAAAAAACTAAAGAGTGAAATACTGAGTAACAGGAAAAATTGTTGACCTGCTGTTTTGTGTTGAAAAAGACCCTTCATGTATCCTTGACTGTTTAGATCGTAAATTTGCGTATTCAAACGCAGTACCTAAAGAACCAAAAATAGGCAAAACCCAACGATGGTCAGAATAGGCCCCATTCAATTACCCGATTTCCCGCTCTTGCTTGCTCCGATGGAGGATGTGAGTGATCCGCCTTTTAGAGCCGTTTGTAAAGACAATGGAGCCGATTTGATGTACACTGAATTTATCTCTTCGGAAGGATTGATTCGAGATGCAATCAAAAGCAGAAAAAAACTGGACATTTTTGAGTACGAAAGACCGATCGGTATTCAAATATTTGGAGGAGATGAAGAGAGCCTTTCAATGGCGGCTAAAATTGTAGAAGTTACACAGCCTGATTTATTGGATATAAATTTTGGATGTCCGGTTAAAAAAGTGGCACTACGAGGAGCTGGTGCGGGAGTGCTACGTGATCTTCCTTTAATGGTTCGATTAACGGAAGCAGTGGTTAAATCAACTTCACTCCCCGTTACTGTCAAAACCAGATTAGGATGGGACGAAAACAGCAAGAATATTGAAGAAGTTGCAGAACGATTGCAAGATGTGGGGATCAAAGCATTAGCCATTCATGGTCGTACGCGCACACAACTTTATAAAGGAGAAGCCGATTGGACGCTGATTGGTAAAGTGAAAAACAATCCTCGCATTCAAATTCCCATCTTTGGAAACGGAGATATCAATTCGCCCGAAAAAGCAGTGGAGTATAAAAACAGATATGGCGTAGATGGTATTATGATTGGCCGAGCAGCTATTGGATATCCCTGGATTTTCAGAGAGATCAAGCACTTTATCAAAACAGGAGAGCATCTGGCCGCACCTACTATTGAAGAACGTCTTGC
>DDPN01000069.1 GCA_002342205.1 Chitinophagaceae bacterium UBA2467
ACAATCGACCTTCAATTCCCAACTCAGTTTCCTTGGATAACTCAGGACGGAGGGTTGGATTTGGACGACGACCACCCAATGTATTAGAGTTAACAATTGTACCTCCAGAAGTAACAAAGCGGTTAGCCTGTATTCCCAGTGTTGCACGGGTTTGATAGGCATCTCCAAATGATGCACTGGTTGAATAACCCAAACGCACTTTCAAGTAATTAACGATTTTGCTATTACGAAGCGCATCGATGGCTGAAGATGGAATAAATGAAGCAGTAACGTTTGGATAAACTTTGTTACGGTTTGCTGATTCAAATTTCGAAGACCAGTCACTTCTTGCACCCAAGTTCACATATAAGTAGTCCTTATAACCTAATGATGCGAATCCAAAAGCACCTAGGAGCATCTGCTGTACCTTGTAATCAAGGTCATTTCCGCTATCACCAGTTTTACTTTGCGTGATAAAGTTTGAATGGTCAAACAAATCAAATACCAACTGCTGAGAGCTGTACTGGCCAAACTGCTTATAGTTATTTATATAAGCATTAGCACCAGCTTCTACGTTAAGAGTCACGTCGTCAGTCAATCGTGTATTGTAGCTACCTAAGAAAGAGTGATCCCAAATTGCACGATTTACATAAGTGGTACGATAGAATCCTAATGGGAATTCAGCAGCACCTTTGTTATGCTCATGGATATGTTCTTCTGCATAATTATCAAATCCGATTTTGTAAGTGAAGTTGAGAGACTTACCCAAATCATAACGTAATTGTACGTTACCGTATGCACGATTTGTGTTTTGCTTTACGCGAGAATTGGCGATTGTCCAGCGAGGGTTGGTTATATCATTACCTGAGCGATAATAAACAGAAGATCCATCAGCAGGATTTTGATAAGGCCAATTCATCAAGTCAACAGAAGTGGGAGTATAAATCAAGTCTCCGAAAACAGAAACTCCGTTATCGGAACCACTACCTGTGCTACTAGCAGTAGGAGGTGTATTAAACTTTGTAGTAGTAAAGTTTAAAGAAGATGTCAACGTAAAGTTGTTGGTCAACTTTGCGTTACCTCCCACACCAAATGTGTGGCGAACTACATCATTACCTGGAGTAAACCCTTTATCGTTCAACGTACTGAAGTTAGCGTTCATAGCTAAACCAGGACCGCCTCCATTGATATTAATACCTGTATTAGATACTAACCCTGTACGGAAGAAGTTCTTAATAGAAGGATAAAATTTATAGTCATACTTCGCTCCTTTCAGCTCAGGGAATGCACCATTCAACGCAGGTCTGTCATAAGGGTGAGGAAGTCGCATTGGAGGATCAGTAAATGCAATAGAAGACCAGTTACTAAAGAAGTTTCCTACTGCATTGTTGAATCCATTTCCATACTTCTCAGTATACTCAGGAATGTTAGCCACTTCATTAGTGAACATTGATTGGCTTACAGTAATCTCCGTTTTCTTACGACCACCACGAGAAACAGCACCATTTTTGGTGGTAATTAGCACCACTCCATTTCTACCTAAAGAACCATACTGCGTAGTGGCACTCAAACCTTTAAGTACGCTGATATTTTCAATATTGTTAGGGTCGATATCAAAGAAACGGCTACCAGTCTGGTTACCGTACAAGAAACTACCCTGTGTGTTAGTAGAGCCATCAAATGGCACACCATCCACAACAAATAAAGGTTGAGAATTACCACTGATAGTAGATACCCCACGAATAGTAATGTTGGTACCAGAACCAGAAATACCACTACTATTAAGAATGTTTACACCCGGGGCTTTACCTTGTAGCAAACGCATAGGGTCACCCTCTGGGCGCAACTCTAATTGCTTTTTGTCAACAGAGGCTANNTTTCACGTTTGATACCTAAAGATGTTACAACAACCTCAGAAATTGTCTCAGAGGAAGCGGCAAGTGTGACCTTAGCTGCATTAGAAGCAGCAATTTCAGCAGGGGCAAAACCCACACTGGAAATTACCAACACGGTGCTGGAATTAGGAACACTTAAGGTAAAGCTACCATTAGCATCGGTAGATGTACCGTTCTTGCGATTGGTCTTTTGAACAACGGAAGCCCCAGCTACAGGTGCTCCTTTGTCATCAAGGACCTTACCAGTTACTGACTGCTGCGCCAACAAAGAGGAACTGCAGATTAGTACCAGCGAAACAAGTAAAAGAAATCCTTTTCTCATTAGCGACTGTTTTTAGTTTTAGTTTAGACAATTAGCAATTGAACACAAAATACTCACTGTGGGCAAATAATTGCATTCAAAAGCTGCTTGTAAACTTAACATTTTTTTCACAAAGGAGGGAAGCAGGAAAAATGCAGCAATCAAGATTTTTTTCTGAAAAATTCTTAAAAATTGATTTCCAATAACTTATAGTGTCTTACTCGTTCCCTTTTGGATCGAAAAGCCCCTCCTGGTTTGAAAGGAAGACTGTAGCCACAGCATTTCCGATGAAATTGGTGATTGCTCTTGCCTCAGACATAAATCGATCAACACCTAATAATAGTGCCAATCCTTCCAATGGAATCACTTTAACCGCGTTCAATGTAGACGCTAAAATTATAAAACCACTCCCTGTTACCCCTGCTGCCCCTTTAGAAGTTACCATGAGTACACCAAAGATTGTCGCGATTTGCCCCCACGATAAATCAACGTGAAAAACCTGCGCCAAAAATATAATTGCCATTGATAAATAAATGGAAGTTCCATCCAAATTAAAAGAATACCCAGTTGGAACAACAAGTCCTACAACAGAACGGTGGCAACCCATTTTTTCAAGCTTGTTCATCAAATTAGGAAGCGCCGCTTCGGAGGATGACGTTCCTAGCACAATCAATAATTCATTTTGGAGATAACGAAGCAATGTCCAAATATTTTGCTTGTAGTACCGAAGGATAGCCCCCAGCACAAAAACAATAAATAAAAACATGGTGATATATACGCACAACATCAACTTTCCAAGTGGTAATAGAGCAGCAAGACCATATTTACCAATAGTGAACGCCATTCCTCCAAACGCACCGATTGGAGATAATTTCATCACCCACCCTAATGCCTTAAATAAATAGGTAGACACTACTTGAATTTTCTTTAAAACAGTTTCTTTATGGGAAGAGCGATTTAAAAAAATACCAAGCAATATGGATAGGAGCAAAAACTGAATAGTAGAATTCTCTCTGAAAAATCCCAGCAGCGAGATCGCATCAGGCTTGTTGTATTTTGATACGTCATCCCATTGCATTCCTGTTGTATTAATGCCAGACCCAGGTTGGATCAAATAAGCAACTGCAACGCCTATAAATAAAGCAATAGTAGTGACGACTTCAAAATACAAGAGTGCTTTTCCACCAATTCTTCCTACTCTTTTCAAACTATCCATTCCACAAATTCCTGTGATGATTGTTACCACAATAATCGGGTTGATAAACAATTTGACGATATCAATAAAGTACTTACCCAATGGCTGCATGGCCACTGCCGTTGAAGGAGAAAAATGTCCCAAAAGTATTCCGGCCAAAATGGCTAACAATACCCAAAAAGTGAGATTCTTTTGTAACTTTTTCACAGCAGTTTACAGCGCTTGATTGATAATTCCATTTACTACATCCATACAAAGCGCCATTTCCTCTTTCCCGACTTGCATAATCCTGAAAGTCTCCCCATCTCTATCATAATAATTAAAAACAGTTGGTAGTGATGAAGGCAACTTTCCTGTGATGGCTTTTACAAAACAAAGCGCAGTTATAAAGGTGCCTAGATTGCTAGGGTGTGATCCATCGGAAATGTAGAGCGAAGCGCTGGGCAATCGCTCAAGTACTTTTTGCCAGCAGTCGCCAACCGGAACGCGGGCTGCGTTGCATTTAGATGCAAGTTCCTTATATCCTTCATTTATTTGCTTCTGTGTGGAGGGCGTTTTTTCTCGAGACCACGTGTTATAAATGAAGGGCCGGGCACCACGTTTTTTTATCAAGTCACAAAACAAGTTTCCAAAGTAAACCAAACTATCAGCTGCTTCAATGGGACGCATACTATGATCCTGAAGCACAACAATATTGTAGTGACCTTTCTCAATCAAAGTTCTGGACTGCAAACCTTTTTGTTCATTCCAATGCTCACCCAAGTTCGTACCCCCTGCCGTTGACTTTGTACAGATTAATTTGGTTTCTAGACTATCAGAAATCAACGAAACCATTTGAATGAGATTATTATAATAGGTGTATGAGTTGCCAACAAAGAGTACCCGAAGCGTATCTCGAGTTGGGCTTGCTTTTATCACTCCTCCAACAAAGAAGTGCAAAAGAAAGATGCAACTAATTATGATACTATAACTACGTCTCATTTATATCAGTTGGCTATTTGAAAAATTAGAATCCCTCATTCTGCACCATGTTCGGATTGTTTTGAATCTGTGTAATGGGTATGGGAAGAATTGTTCGATAATAGAAACTGCTGGTTGTTGCCGAGTATTGAATCAACCGTGAGGTAGCATTACCTGCTGAACTAATCTTTACAAAATCTGTCTTGGTACGATTGAGATCAAATAGGCGTTGTCCTTCTAATGCAAACTCCCTTCTACGCTCAAGAATAATAGAATCTAAATAGGCAGTTGCTGAAATGCTACCAGTAGGTGGAGTACCTAATGTAACGACTAATGGACGACTATTAGTAGCTGTATCTCTAGTGCGCCTAATCAAGTTAATATCCAAAAGAGAATTTGTCAACGAAGCCGCATCACCAGTTTGTACAGCAAGACGAGCCAAAGCCTCCCCCCTACACAAATACATCTCAGCCAACCTAAACACTTTTGTATTCTCGGTATAGTTTGAAATATTAGTATACTTTAAACACAAAGGAACATTTACTTCACCACCAATAGAATTACGGTTACCCAACTCTACAAAACGACGACGTGCATCGGTACTAGAGTATGCTTCATATAATCCCTTAAAAGTTGTTAGAGTTGTACCCGTGCTTCTGCTATTCATTGATTGACGAGTGCCTAACACTTCTCCATACCCAAATTGACTACACATGTACGCATAGCTATCTGTACCAGGGTTATCAGTTGTATTGTTGGCTACTTCAAAAATTGACTCTGCATTACCTACAGTTTGGAAGCCCGTAAATAAAGTGGCGTAGGGTAAAAGGCTGTAACGATTTGAATTAATAACTGCAGTTGAGGAACTAAGTGCAGTGGCCCAATCTTGTTTGTACATAGAAACCCTTGTGCGCAATGCAAGCACACCCCATCTATTCAATCTTATCTTAAAAAAGGCTGCACTTGTTGCACCGTTAATGATAACATCTCCTGTCGTTGGTAGTCGATTTAAGGCTTCTTGAATATCCTTATCAATTTGCGCATAAACTTCTGCAGCCGTATTTCTTTTTGGATAAACAACTTGGCTCACATTAGTAATTGGAGATAAAACCAAAGGCACACAAAGATGACTTCCATCAGGCGTATGGTTTAACGGTCTTGAGAAAAATTTAGCCAAATCGAAATAGGCCATTGCACGAACCGCGTAAGCCTCACCTATCAATTGTTTCACTTCAGCAGTTTCTAATGATGTTGCTATACTTTGTAGCTTAGCTTCGTTGGCTATAATAGCATTTGCGTTTGTTACAACTTTATACATCTGCGACCACATACGACTTACGTTAACATCGGTTGCAGTATGAGTCATGGTATTCATACCCGTATAACGATTACCTGTTTTTACACTACGGGTCATATTATCGGACAACACCTCTGGGATAACCAACGCATCACGTCCATAATAACTATAAGACTGCATTAGGGAATACAAACCATTCACTGCAGCGCGCGCAGTTGGCATACTGGAGAAAACATCTTCAGTAAATACGCTTTGCTGGGGTTTCAAATCAGTAAAACCCTTTTTGCAAGAAGCAAGCGAAACAAGTGCCAGTACTAATAGAATTATATTTTTCATAAAATAGAATTAGATAGTTGTTTTAGAAAGAAATATCAAGCCCAAATAATAATGTGCTGAAAATAGGTGGATTCTGATTTAATGTTCCACTGATATCAGCTTCAGGGTCCGTGTTGAACCGCTTGTCCTTAACATACGTAAATAAATTTTGGCCACGCATATAAACACGTAGAGAATTGATTTTTGATTTGGCCAAGTATTGCTTAGGCACTGAGTAGGACAAAGACACATCTCTCAAACGAATATAGCTTCCATCATAATTAAAGCGTGTACTTTCATACGCACCAGCAGAAGATTGTGTGCCTAAGAAAACCGGCTTAGGCACATCCGTGATATCACCAGGCTTTGTCCATCTGCGACGATA
>DDPN01000155.1:0-5827 GCA_002342205.1 Chitinophagaceae bacterium UBA2467
GTAGTGTCTGTTGCGCCACCATATTTTACATTGAAAGCTTCGATAGTTCTTTGCCAGCCAGTAGCATAGTTGTTATTCTTAAGGGTGTAAACTTCCCAGAATTGAAGATTGGCTGTGCTCTGCAATAACTTCCGGACTCTTTCCTTGTCCTTAATACCTGGTAATTCAACGGTAATTAATCCGCGATTAGGAATAGGGTTGATAGAGGGCTGTGCAACTCCAAACTGGTCAATACGTGTGCGAAGACGGTCGAACGTCAGATCAAACGCAGCTCTTGCTTGCTCTCTGATGTAATTTTCAACTTCCTGATCTGTAGATTTTATGTTGATTGCATTGGAACTTGCTCCTGAAAATAAAGTAGCAAGTGGTCGTGTTGTTTCTAATTTGCGGTACTCTTGAATGAAAAGAGTGATAAAGTCTGCGTCACTGTTTGCTTTTCTTAAATCCGCATTTTTTAGGGCATTCAAAAAATTTGGATCAGCTGAGTTATTCGATAATGAGCGCAATAAACCAGACATCTCTACTTCAAGGGTGACATTCATTCCCCCTTGCAAATCCAGTCCCAAGTTTAACTCCTCTTCTTTCGCCTTTTTATAACTCATGGCGCCATTGATGCCATAGGTTACTGTTTCGTTTTCACTGGCTTTGATCAGGCTGTCTTGGTAAGCACGTTTTCTAGTGTCCAAGAATTCTTGCCAAACTGCCTGTGAGTCCTTGTTAGAAGGATATTTTACAGAAGGAGTCGGATAGGCTTTACTAACGTATTGTGCGGCCTTATCTGCTGCTTTTTGTTCAAAATTTTTGACCAACCAGGTAAAAGATAGTTGGTACAAAGAATAGATAATCAACAGCGCGGTAAAAAAGCGAACCAAACCTTTCAGTTGCATGAGTATTGATTTACTGAATTTTAAAGGACGGCAAATATAGCTTTTTCAGGGAATTTTAGTCATAAAAAAGGCTTGGATTACCCCTGCTGGAAAATTAGTTTGATGTATATTGCTCCGCATCCATCCCTATTAAAATGCCACACTTATCTTCCCTTTTAAATCGATTTAATGAGCCAGAAACCCTGAAAATGGCCAAATTGGGCCGCGAATTGAGGGCAAACGGGGTAGACGTAATAGATCTGAGTTTGGGCGAGCCTGATTTTGATACTCCTAACCATGTCAAACAAGCTGCTATCCGTGCTATTGAAGAAAATTGGAGTCACTATACACCGGTTCCCGGGTTTTTGGATTTACGTGAAGCTGTATGCGAAAAGCTCAAACGGGATAATAAGCTGGACTATAAACCTACCCAGATTGTGGTTTCCACTGGGGCGAAGCAAAGTCTAGCCAATTTGATTCTGTCTCTGGTTGATGAAAATCAGGAAGTAATTATTCCAACACCTTATTGGGTTACGTATAGCGAGCTCGTTAAAATTGCACGAGGCAAAGTTGTTGAAATAAGGACGAGTGCAGAAAGTGGGTTTAAAATCACCCCTTCTCAATTAGAGGCTGCTATTACTCCACAAACAAGGGTTTTCTTGTTTTCGTCTCCCTGTAATCCAAGTGGTGCAGTTTATAACGAAGAAGAATTAGAAGCGCTGGTAAAAGTTTTTGAAAAATATCCAGACATTACAATTATCTCGGATGAGATCTATGAGTATATCAATTTTGTTGGCAATCACGTTAGTATCGCTTCATTTCCTTCGGTAGTTGACCGCGTAGCAATTGTTAATGGCCTGAGTAAGGGTTTTGCAATGACAGGTTGGAGGGTAGGGTATATTGCTGCATCTGAAACTATTGCAAAAGCTTGCGAAAAAATTCAAGGACAATTTACCAGTGGAACAAACTCTATTGCTCAGCGTGCAGCGATTGCAGCCCTTCGGGAAGATCTAAGGCCCACACAGGAAATGGTAAAAGAGTTTGCGGCTCGTCGAGAGTTGGTGTTACAGCTAGTCTCAAAAATTCCAGGCATACAATGTCCATCTCCAGAGGGAGCTTTTTACATTTTTCCTGATATGCGCGCTTACTTTGGTCGCTGGGACGGGGAACAACAGATTAAAAATGCAGCAGATCTTTCCATGTTTCTTCTAAATAAAGCTCATGTATCTTCCGTCATGGGCGATGCATTTGGAGAGCCCAATTGTATTCGCTTTTCATTTGCAAATAGTCGAGAAAAAATCAAAGAGGGTTGGGCGAGAATTCAGCAGGCTTTGGGTTCGCTGCGCGATGCTTAAGTTCCTGGTCAATTTTTAGAATCTGAGATAACAATGGTGATGATTCATCATTTACGATTGTGAAGTCACACAGTTTTTGTTTGAGTGATTCCTCCAATTGAAGGTCAATTCTTTTTTTAACCTGTGAGGGGTCTGAGTGATCGCGCTTGATGACACGTTGTATACGCAGATTCTCCGGAGCTGTTACACCAATGATATAATCTAGTTCGGACGCAGCACCGCTTTCAAATAAAAGAGCAGCCTCCTTAATGACATAGGGTGCATTTTGTTGTTGCATCCATTTATTAGCGTCCTCAATTGTAGCGGGGTGAATCAGTGCATTTAACCAATCAATTTTTTCTTTATCAGAAAAAACAATTTTTGAGAGGTGAGCTCGATTCAATTCTCCATTAATATACGACTCAGGGCCAAACTTGTCAATGATAGCCTCTTTGAGGGCAGGGCGCTCTACCATTATACGCTTAGCAGCTTCATCTGCATTGTAGATAGGGACGCCAAGTGATTCAAAAATGCGGGCAACAATAGTTTTCCCGCTTCCTATTCCTCCTGTGAGCCCAACGCGCAGCATGTTATTTTTTATCAGTGGAGGCCGGCTTATTTAGTGCCTGTGTCCAGTCCATACTGATTGCAGATTTTTCAATCTTGAGGTAACTACCAGGGCTGGTTTCGATTTGCAAAGTAGCATCCTCGTTTACTTTATTGATGGTTGCGTGAATACCTGCAATTGTTACAATTTTATCACCTTTCGTAAGGTTGTCAATAAACTCCTTTTGACTTTTAGCACGCTTTGCTTGCGGACGAATAAAAAATAGCCAAAAAACAAGGATCATTAGTCCAAGAAAAATAAATTGAAAACCTCCGAAACCAGGTTGTGCAGCTTGTTGAAGTAAATACATAATTATTAAAGTTTAATTGGTAGAAGGAATAGTTCCTCCAAAGCTAAGTGTGTGATTTTTTGTTGGGTTAGTATTGGCAGTAACATGAACTTGTTTTGCTATTACACCTGTGCCGCTTCCATTAAATGTGGCTTTGATAACTCCTTCTTCTCCAGGCAAAAGTGGTTTTTCAGGTTTTTCGGGAACGGTGCATCCGCAAGATGCCGAAACCCCTTCGATGATAAGCGGTTTGTCACCTACATTTTTAAAGCGCCAGGTGATTTGTACTTCCTTGCCTGATTTTAATTGACCTAATTGACGATCAATAGAATCGATCCATTGAATTTGGGTGTATTTTGTTGTGTCCTCGAGTGCCGCTTTTTCAGCTAATTGAGCTTCAGTGCCTGCTTCAGGATTATTTTGCTTGCTGATGTCCCTGCAGGAAAGCAAGAAAGCCGTTGAAAGCAGGATGATTGTGATCTTTTTCATGGTGTCAGCATTTAAAAGTAAAATTAGTTTTTCGTCGCTTTAGTACTCTTTTTGAAATCTGTTTTTTGCAACTTTCCCTCTTCCTCTAATTCTTTTCGAATATTGTCTAAAATGCCATTTACAAATTGACCACTTTGTGTGGTGCTATAATCTTTCGCCATATCAATGTATTCATTCAGTGTCACTTTTGGAGGGATGGTCTCAAAATATAAAAACTCTGCCACGCCCATTTTCATCATGATCATATCTAACAAGGCGATTCGATCAGGATCCCAATTCTTCAGCTTTGGTATTATCAAGGATTCTAAGTGTTTATCCTTTTCAAGAACTGTTTTAAGGAGTGACTGTGCAAACTTCTCTTTTTCAGGATCGATGATAGTATCAAACGAAACGCTGGATGGCTTTTGAAGCAGAGAGCCTAACAATTGAACTACGGATTCCGCATCGTCATCAAAATTGCTGTATAGCTCCTCTATATGTGCAATAAAAGAAGGATTGGCAAGTAGAAGATCATTTAAAATGAATTCCATGATGCTTCTTTCTTCTCTTTTTTGCCGGGCAGGGTCTTGGAGATAGTTTTGATACGTTTCAGTCTCAATAAGCTGACTGTGAATTTTTCGAATCAATTCTGCATCTGTTCTGTTTTCTGGTTTTAAGGTTGCCACCTGTTTTTGGAAGTCAGGTTTTTCTATGATAAGCCATAAAAGCTCATTTCCGGCAAGCTTTGTGTTGACATTCAGGTCTTCCTGCGTCGGTAAATGTTTGGAAGCTTTTTTAAAAGCATAGGTCTCAGTATAGCGTAAAACCTGTGTTAGAAACCAAGTAAGATAGACAAACAACTGTCGGGTCTGTGCTAATTGTTTGTCAAGAAGTTCGTGAATTTTGGCGGGGGCTGGATTCTCCTCAAATGTGGTAATGCCATAAAGCACCTGCATCACCTTTATTCTAATATTACGTCTACTGATCATTTCTCAAGGAACTAATTCGGGTGCGAAGATAGCTTTTTCGTGAGATATCGACCCAAATAGGTTGCACTGAAAAAATGACATAACTAATGTGTAAATATCTAAAAATGAGCAGTTTTGTCGTTGAATTACTGACAAAAATTACGGCGGACTATTAAAAAAACAGGCTGGCATACATTTTATGGTAATTTCGCCGCCCACCCGTTGATAAGTGGGAAACCATTAACAAACAAAAATCAAAACAAGCTATGGCTAAGAAAGTAAATGTTAAGCCGCTACACGACCGTGTGATCGTGAAGGCAGCCGCTGCGGAAGAGAAAACTGCAGGTGGTATCATTATTCCGGACACTGCCAAAGAAAAGCCGCAGCGTGGAACTGTTATCGCTGCTGGACCTGGTAAAAAGGATGAGCCAGTTACAGTAAAGGCAGGGGATACTGTACTTTATGGAAAGTACGCGGGAACAGAAATCCAGATTGATGGAGATGATTATTTAATCATGCGCGAATCTGATATTCTGGCAATCGTTTAAGTTGAGACAAACGCATTAAAAAAAATAAAACTACTGTACTATGGCAAAGCAGATTTTCTTTGATATTGAAGCAAGAAACAGAATGAAAAAAGGGGTTGACACACTTGCCAACGCCGTGAAAGTAACATTAGGACCGAAGGGTCGTAATGTGGTTATCGAAAAGAAATTTGGGGCTCCGCAAGTAACAAAAGACGGTGTGAGTGTAGCAAAAGAAATTGAACTAGAAGACCCTATCGAGAATATGGGTGCGCAAATGGTAAAAGAAGTTGCATCTAAAACAGCAGACATCGCTGGTGATGGTACAACTACTGCTACGGTTTTAGCGCAGGCGATCATCAGCGAAGGTTTGAAAATGGTTGCTGCTGGTGCCAACCCAATGGATCTTAAAAGAGGAATTGATAAAGCAGTAAGTTTAGTTGTAGAAAGCTTGAAGTCACAAAGCCAGACTGTTGGAAGCGATAGCAAAAAAATTCAACAAGTTGCTACTATCTCTGCTAATAATGATGAAACAATTGGTAAGTTGATTGCTGAAGCTTTTGCAAAAGTTGGTAAAGAAGGAGTCATCACTGTCGAAGAAGCAAAAGGTACTGACACAACTGTTGATGTTGTTGAAGGAATGCAATTTGACCGTGGTTATGTCTCACCCTATTTCGTTACGAATAGCGAAAAGATGGAAGCAGAACTGCAGAACCCTTACATCTTGATCTACGATAAAAAAATCAGCAATATGAAGGATATCCTTCATAT
>DDPN01000155.1:5882-6157 GCA_002342205.1 Chitinophagaceae bacterium UBA2467
CCTGGTTTTGGAGATCGTCGTAAAGAAATGTTACAAGACATTGCAATCCTTACAAAAGGTATTGTGGTAAGTGAAGAGCAAGGTTTCAAGCTAGAAAATGCAGATTTGACTTATTTAGGACAAGCTGCTTCTGTAACTATCGACAAAGACAATACAACTATTGTTGGCGGAAAAGGTAAAAAAGAGGATATCACTGCTCGTGTAAATCAAATTAAAGCTCAAATTGAAACTACAACTTCTGATTATGATAAGGAGAAGTTGCAAGAGCGTTTAGC
>DDPN01000017.1 GCA_002342205.1 Chitinophagaceae bacterium UBA2467
ACGCATGTCAATTATTTTTTGACCGGTTGCTCCTGGTGAAGTGTAGCGTCTTCTAAAAATGTTCTTACTTCTAATGGAAGCGACAGCATCAAGTCAGTCATTTGACCCGCAGACACAAATGAAGAAATAGATGTAAAAACAGCTTTAACTGCACGTAAAGCATTTGAGTTATTTCCAAAATCATAGCCCGATAACTTTCCATCTTCTATACGCACTTCATCTAATAGATCGGTTATATGACGTAATCGTGTTTGCCCTTTGGAAAATCGCCATCCATCTACATATACTGCTTTGATTGCCATCGGCAATTGTGCCATTAATTGAAAAGACTCCTGATGACTGAATCGATTTCTGAGCGCATGTAATACGGCTCGCGTTATCCGTCCTGCCATATCCCTTGGAACTTCTAACTCCATTGAAACTAATCGAATAAATTCATTCCCCTTTGTTGCGTATTTGTCAAAATCCAGTACCATATGCATAGTATTAACTGTATTTATTCTTGAAAGTGCAGCTTCTTCACACTCATTTTCAATGACACGTATCAATTCAATTTTGAGTAATATCATTTCAATTCAAGCGCTCGCTGCATTTTATTTGTGCAACAAACAATCTGTTCATCAGAAACTGAAACGTTATGAAAAAAATTTACATGGTCGTCTCTTTAGTTGGATTAAGCTTGTCTATGTTCGGACAGGAAACTAAAACTGCAGTTGAAAAAAAATCATACCTCAGCGTTCAGCCAGGTATTTCTTTCCCACTAGGCAATTTTACAAGTCGAGATTTGTCTAACGAGGATGCAGGATTTGCAGTAGCTGGATTTGCAATTGATCTAGCCTATCAATATGAATTTGATAAAAATGTAGGAATTGCAGTACAAGGGTTTTATAACCGAAATGATGTAGCCATCAGAAAACTCAGAGACCAAACAGGTGTTCCCAATTTATCGCTGGACCATTGGCAATTTCTTGGTCTTGTAGCCGGTCCTGTATTTACGTATCCAATTAGTGATAAAGTAAAAGGTGACTTTAGAGTAATGGGAGGATTTGCAACAGCAAACTCACCAGATATTGCTACAAACGGAACTGTTCTGGCCCCTGAGGACTGGAGCGGAGCGGGTGTTTTTCAAACTGGAGTTAACTGCCGAGTAGATTTAGGAAGTAATGCCTTCTTTATTGGCGGGCTAGATTATAGATACTTAAGTCCAAAATTTAAATCCAACAGTGAATTTATAGGATTAGTAGAAGCTACACAGAAAATGTCTACCCTAAAAGTTGGAATAGGTATTGGAATAGCGTTTTAAACGAATGTGACTGCAGGCCTTTAATTTTGCAGAACTAAAAATCTGCAAAGATGGCCGAAGCACTCATCCCACTCTTTTCCTTGATTGCCTTAGAAGTAATCTTAGGAATTGACAACATAATTTTTATTTCAATTTTGGCTGATAAGCTCCCCGGGCAACAACAAAAAAAGTTGAGGCTTTGGGGACTTACGCTTGCCATGCTAATGCGACTTTTATTACTTGCATTTATCTCTTGGATTTTAAAGCTTGATCAAACACTCTTTACCTTCAACGAAACGCCTTTTACTGGAAAGTCCTTGATTTTGATTGCAGGGGGCCTCTTCCTTCTCTACAAAAGCACAAAGGAGATTTATCATAAAACTGAAATGGCCGATAAACCAGTTGTAAAAGCCCCTTCAAATGCAGGGTTTAGTCAACTTTTGGGTGAAGTAATTTTACTTGACTTAGTTTTTTCAGTAGACTCAATTATCACAGCCGTGGGAATGGTGCAGGAATTATGGGTCATGTACGCGGCAGTGATTATTACCGTAGGGATTATGATGGTGGCCTCTGGCCCCATTAGCAGTTTCATCAGCAGACATCCTTCGTTCAAGATACTGGCACTTTGCTTTTTATTGATGATTGGAATTGCACTGCTCGCCGATGGACTCGGATTTCATATACCAAAAGGATATATCTATTTTTCTATGGCATTTGCCTTTTTGGTAGATGTGATACAAATGAGAACTGTGGGGACAAAAAAAATTGTCTAGCACTATTTCTTTCTAAAAAATATTCGAATTGGCACACCGGTAAAGTCAAATTGCTCTCGGAGTTGATTTTCTAAATAGTTCCGGTAAGGCGTTTTGATATCATCAGGGAAATTGCAGAAAAAAGCAAATGACGGGACGGCCGTGGGAAGCTGTGTAATAAACTTAATCTTGATTGGATGTCCGCGCACTACAGGGGGATGATAAGCAGCAATAGCTTTAAGCATCACCTCATTTAGCTGGGCAGTAGCAATTTTTTGTTTCTTATTCTCATACACTTTTAGTGCAACCTCAATCGCCTTGTGTATTCTTATCTTTTCTAATGCGGAGACAAATAAAATCGGCACATCATTAAAGGGAGCCAGGCGCTGCTTCAAATCCTTTTCAAATTGAATCGCGGTGTTTGTTTCTTTTTCAACTAAATCCCATTTATTAACGAGCACTACCAACCCCTTTCCTTTTCGCGTTGCTAGACTATAAATATTCAGATCCTGGGCTGTTAGTCCTTTTGTGGCATCTAAGAGTAGTAAGCATACATCTGCCTCATCCATAGCTTTAATGGCTCGGATTACAGAATAAAACTCAAGATCCTCATGCACTTTAGACTTTCGTCTAATTCCAGCGGTATCAATCAAAATAAATTCCTTTTGGAAAAGATTATAGTGCGTATGAATCGTATCCCTCGTGGTACCCGCAATATCACTAACAATGGTGCGTTCTTCTCCTATCAACGCATTGAGCAAAGATGACTTCCCTGTGTTGGGCTGACCAATAATTGCAAATTTTGGAAGTCCGGCTTCTTCTACCTCTTCAATATTTTCCTGAGCAGGAATCAATTCGGCCACTGCGTCTAACAACTCACCAGTACCACTGCCACTAGCCGCCGCAATAAAAAAAACAGGCTCTAATCCTAAAGAATAAAACTCATTAGCTTCCAGTAAACGGTCACTATTATCAACCTTATTCACCACAACAAATACGGGCTTTGTACTTTTCCGCAAGGTTGAAACCATTGCGTCATCCAAATCGGTACGTCCCGTTGCTGCATCTACCATAAACAATACCACATTTGCTTCCTGTACAGCAACTAATACCTGTTTTGCGATTTCCTTTTCAAAAATATCCTCACTGCCATGCACAAAACCACCTGTATCAATTACATTAAAAGTTTTTCCATTCCAATCTGCAACGCCATACTGTCGATCACGTGTAACACCACTTACGTCATCTACGATAGCCTTTCGCTGCTCTAATAAGCGATTGAATAAAGTGCTTTTTCCAACATTGGGTCTGCCTACAATTGCAACTGTAAATGACATAAAATAAAATTAATACCCGTACTCTTTTAAATATAACTCATTATCTCGCCAGCGGGGCTTCACCTTGACAAATAATTCTAAATAAACTTTCTGATCAATAAACGCCTCAATTTGCTTACGCGCTTCAGTACCCAACTTTTTGATCATACTACCCCTCTCCCCTAGTATTATACCCTTTTGTGTTTCCCGATTCACAATGATATCAGCCAAGATACGAACCAGATTCGCTTTTTCTTGGTACTCACGAATTAAAACTGTTGTGTGATAGGGCAACTCATCTTCGGTTAGCTCATAGATTTTTTCACGAATAATTTCTGCAACAAAAAATCGAGTCTGTAGATCACTGATGTCATCTACATCAAAATAAGGCTCCCCAGCAGGAATAAATGGAAGTAATTCCTGAATAAATGCTTCGCGATCAAACTTTTTCTTTGCTGATATCGCAACTACTTTTTTACAATAGGGTCTAGCAGAAAAATATTCAATTCCCTGTTTAATTTTTTCAGCAGAGAGAAGATCTTTTTTATTTAAGATCACCAGGGCTGGAACTTTCAATTGGAGAGATCCAAATAATTGATCACATGCCGCCCAATCCTCTTTTCCATCTACCAGTAATAGTGCCAGGTCCCCGTCTTCTAATGCAGCATGCACAGCATCCATCATTTTTTCATGCAACTTATACTTGGGGGTAATGATACCAGGCGTGTCTGAAAATACAAGTTGATAATCGGCCGAAGTTAAAATCCCTTTGATACGATGACGTGTCGTTTGTACTTTAGAAGAGACAATAGCAAGCTTTTCACCAATCAATGCATTTAAAAGGGTGCTTTTGCCGGCGTTGGGATGCCCGAATATATTTACAAAACCCACTTGCATAGGTTGTTCTTTAACTAAAAAGTCCGCCAGTGGCGGACCTTCTGTTGCGAAGGGGAGGATCGAACTCCCGACCTTTGGGTTATGAGCCCAACGAGCTACCGCTGCTCTACTTCGCGATCTGGACCGCAAATATACCATTTTTTGGGCGCCGTTCCAAACAAACTAGATAATTGATTGTTTTATATAATTTTGTGACGCTCAACTGAATCAAAACTGATCCAGTTGATCCAAGTTTTCGGGGTGTTTTCGATTGTAAATCGAAATCTGAGATTAAACCCGTTGAACCTGGTCAGGGTAATGCCTGCGAAGGGAAAAATTGATCGTATTTTTCTGCAGCCTGCATTGCCTCCGCATTTTTTAATGGTAAAACAAAAAAAGATGAAGAGGATTTTTTTAGCACTACTGTTTTTGAACGCTCTTTCTGTTTTTAGCCAATCGAAGCTAATCAAGAATGACTCCTTGCCTACTGATAGTTTTTACACTTTAGCCCCGGCATCTGTTCGAGCCGTTCGTGCAGACGAGAACGCGCCTTTCTCGAAATCAAACTTGACTAAAAAAGATATCAAGCTACTTAATCAAGGAGTAGATCTACCATTTGTATTGGGGAATACCCCCTCTGTAGTGATTCATTCCGATGCAGGAAATGGGATTGGATATACAGGTATTCGAATCAGAGGCACCGATGCTACTCGCATCAATATCACCTTGAACGGAATTCCATTCAATGACGCAGAAAGTCAGGGTACCTTTTTTGTTAATCTACCAGACTTTGTCTCCTCGGCCAGTAGCATACAAGTTCAAAGAGGAGTAGGAACTTCATCCAATGGCACAGGCGCATTTGGAGCGAGCGTCAACATTAGCACATTAGAAACTGAAAAAGAGAAATACCTTGAATTAAACAATAGCATTGGCTCATTTAATTCACGAAAACACACTTTAAAATTTAGTACTGGCACACGCAAAGGCTTTTTTCTTTCGGGAAGACTTTCCTCCATACAAAGCGATGGATTTATTGATCGAGCCAGTAGCGACTTAAAAGCTTTTTACGTATCAACTGGCTACAGTAAAGACAGTAATTCAATTATTCGATTGAATATATTTTCAGGAAAAGAGAAAACTTACCAGGCATGGTATGGAATCAGTGAAAAAGATTTGCTAGCCGGGAACCGTCGTATAAATTATGCAGGCACAGAAAAGCCTGGCTCCCCTTACGAGAATGAAACGGATAACTATAATCAAACACATTATCAATTTTTTTGGGAAAAGGCGCTACGATCNNACGATCTAGCTCACGCCTAAGCACTGCCTTTTTTATGACAAGAGGAAAAGGCTATTACGAACAATACAAAGCAGATGAAAAATATTCTAAATATGGACTTACTCCACCCGTCCAAAACGGAATTCCCATTACGACTGCTGATTTTATAAGACAGCTTTGGCTCGATAATTATTTTTATGGAAACACAACCACATTAAGCTTAAAGAGAAATAAAACCGACTGGACCCTTGGAGGCAGCTTTTCACACTATTTGGGTAATCATTTTGGAAAATTGATCTGGTCTTCAAAGGGCTCACTGACTCCACACACTTGGTACCAAAACAAGGCTACAAAAAACGATGGAGCGATTTTCGTAAAACAACAATCAAAAATCAATTCGAATTGGGTATTATTTTATGATTTCCAAATCAGAACCGTCAACTATACAATTGATGGATTTAGAAATAACCCGACACTGAATGTTAATTCATCGTATTTCTTTTTTAATCCAAAAGTTGGTATCACTTACAGAAAACAAAGTTGGAAATCTTTTCTTTCATATAGTCGAGGCGCAAAAGAGCCCAATCGCGACGATTTTGAAGCGGGGGCAGCCCAATTACCAAGACCTGAAAAATTAGGAGACCTAGAAATTGGCGTTGAAAAAAAGACGAAGCGTTATCAGGCTGGTCTTACTTTTTATTACATGCACTACAAAGATCAATTAGTTTTAACAGGCAAGATAAATGATGTGGGCGCTTACACGCGTACTAATATTCCAAACAGTAGCAGAGCAGGACTGGAAGCAGAAGGCGAACTAACTATCACAAACTGGTTAAATACGGGTGGAAATTTCACCTGGAGTCGTAACAGGATTAAAAATTTAGAGGAATACATTGATGATTATGATAATGGAGGTCAAGTCGTAAAAAAATACACACGTTCTACCCTCGCGTTTTCTCCCTCCTTTGTAGCTAATCATTTTATCCGAACAACTCCTTTCAAAAATTTTGAAACAAATTTCAGTAGCAGATATGTGAGTTCACAGTTCTTAGACAATACAGGGAACAGTGCCAGAATGTTAAAAGCATTTTTAGTAAATGATCTTCGCGCAAGTTATAGCTGGTCATTCAAGCGAATTAAAGAAGTGCTTCTCATTGGACAAATAAATAATCTTTTCAATAAGAAATATGAGCCTAACGGCTACACGTTCAGTTATATTTACGGAGGATCGCTTGTTACAGAAAATTATTATTTCCCAATGGCAAACAGGAACTTTATGCTAACCTTGAATTTTAAATTCTAATTCGGGTTACGTAACGTATCTATTTTGGGACGGCTTCCCTGCAACCAGATATCAATAAGTTGTCCTGGTCGAATGGAAACGGGTTGACTATCCTCATCGGTAGGAGTCGGACTTTGTCGATAGATCCAGGCTGATAAGGTATCCTGAACAGTGGGATCTAACACAATTGCTCCAAATCCAATTCCAGCACTATCTAATAGAGCCTTCGCAGCTTCATAATTCAAACCAACCAACATAGGAACGGGAACAGGATGGTCACCTATTCCGTCTCCTAACACCAACGTAATCAAACTACCTTTTTTGATTTTTGTTCCGGGAGAAATAACCTGCCCATTTAATCGCTGCTCCAATACAGCGTTTCTTGCAAAATCAGGCCTAAATAAAGTATCTCCCACTTTTAGATCCATGGTACGAAGTACAACTTCGGCATTTCTAAAACTATAGCCAATCAAATTAGGCATTTCAACTAAAGGCGGTTCTACACTTCTTACAATTAGAAAAATGGTGCGGTTGGCTTTAACCACTTCGTCCGCATCCGGAAACTGCTTCACCACTTGCATAGGAGGAATAGAATCCACGTAAATAGAATCTTGAATCTCCCATTCAAAATCAGCGCTATCTAAAATTCTCTTCACCTCCTCCAAACTTTTACCGGTTAACGAGGGAACAGCAGCAGCTTTTCCATGATCAGTTAACCACCCCAGCGAAAAAAGAAAAACGCCAAAGAGGATTACACTTAATGCAATCCCTGCAAGAATATTTACACCCAGTGATTTTTTTGTTACAAAATCAAACATCAATTAAGTTATTGTACTGGAGAAGATAAGCAATCTAAAAGTAATTGAGAATAAAAATCACGTAATGACCATCCCATACACTGAACCTGTTGTGGTATAATACTTGCTTCACTTTGACCCGGAATTGAATTCAACTCCAGCATGTAAGGTTGCAAATCCTGTTGTTGCAAAATAAAGTCAATACGAACAACACCCCTGCACTGAAAGGTTTGATAAACTTTTTTAGCGGTATCCTCAATACGACTTGCCCACGCTACTGGAATTTGAGCGGGGGTTGTTTCAGTTGATTTTCCCTGGTATTTAGCTTCAAAGTCAAAAAATGGCATATCAGCATCCGCTACGACCTCTGTGATGGGAAGTACTAAAATCTTACCGGCAGACTTAAAGACTCCTACTGTGAATTCTCTTCCCACTATCATTTCTTCCACCAAAACTTGCGAGTCCTCTTTAAAAGCCTTTTCTAATGCTAATCGCAAGGGCTCTCCCCCCTCTTCTACTTTAGACATTCCAATACTAGAGCCTCCATTATTGGGCTTTACAAATACTGGAAATTTTAAATGGCTTACTTTTTCTTCCCAACCAGAAAGATCTTCACGCAGCAGTAAAACAGATTTCGCTACGGGTATACCTGCGGCCCCTGCCACAGCAGTTGCAACGCGCTTATTGAAAGTAATTGCAGAGGTCAGTGCATTGCAACTAGTATAAGGCAAGCCCAACATATCAAAATACCCCTGCAATTTTCCGTCTTCGCCAGGGGTTCCATGTAATGCAATAAAAACAGCATCAAACTTTCTTTTGATGCCTTCAATCGTTATGGAAAAATCATTTCGGTCTACCGAAATTTTAGAATCATCCTGACTTACATAGAACCATCCATCAGGTGTAATGTCAATCCAATATGTCTTGAATAAACTGTCGTCTAAATGTTGCTGGATCGTCTTCGCTGTTTTATACGAAATAACG
>DDPN01000105.1 GCA_002342205.1 Chitinophagaceae bacterium UBA2467
CAAGTATCGCTTACCTGGCAATAACTTGTGGAGTTATAATCTTCTTACTAGGAGTCAGACAAACTTATAAGCTATTTAAACCAACAAATTAACATGGAAGTACATCATCCCAGTCATCCCACACATAAGAAAAAAGCAAAGGAGTATTTCATTGAATTTTTGATGCTATTCACAGCTGTTACATTAGGTTTTTTTGCAGAGAATATACGAGAGATCTATGTTGAGAAGGAAAGAGCACATGAATTTATTGAACGGTTCGAAAAAGACGTTAAAACAAATATTGCATTTATTGACTCGTTGACTATTATGCACAATAAAACTGAGTATTCAATGGGAAAAGTGATGATTGAACTTACGAATGCTTCCTCCTCGTTTGACCTATCTTTTTTTCACGCAAATGTTTTTTCTAGCTACCCACGTTTTCTAAGCAAAAATGACACGTATGAGCAAATGAAAAGTTCCGGCTCACTACGATATATCAAAGACAAGCGCTTATTAGAACTAATGATAGACTATTCCAATGAAACTGAAGCAGCGGAGTACAGGAGTAAGGAACAAGAAGCAAGCTACGCGCTTGGAACGTATGCAGACTTGCTAACAGCTTGGACACCCCCAGCCGTAGCCATCAAAAGATACCTGATTAGTACAGATAACTTAAAAACAAGAGTAAATACACCTGATAGCATCTTGCAACAGCTTAAACAGCTGGATAGCTACAAGAGAGACACTTTAATTTTAATAAAAGGTCAGGAGCTGGCAGCGTTCAAAAAAGTAATGACGCCAGCACTGGCGCGGCGTTTAGGCTTGATGAAAACGACAATTAGCTTTCTGACTCGGGCCAGGAACAAAGGGAATCTACTCCTGGAGTATCTTAAGGAAAAGCACTAGAAGTAAACCTATTTTACCGCTTATCGAAAATATTTTGAATAGACCTGCATTTAGATGACTTTTGCGGGCTAATGAGAATTAATACCTTCCTGCTACTAATAAGCCTTTTTCTATCCGCTTTTTGTTTGGCACAAACTGCGTTACCATTACGAAAAATGCAGACAGTCCGCACACTTGCGGCACCAAAGATCGATGGCAAAATCACTGATAGTGTTTGGAAGCAAGCAATCCCCGTTTCAGACTTTATTATCAACTCACCAGACTACGGAAAACCAGCAAAACTAAAAACAGAGGTTTGGGTGTTATATGATGATGTCGCAATATATGTTGCAGCTAAATTAAAAGATGAACCCCGTAATATTCGAAAACAACTAACCGCACGAGACGGTGAGCAACGTCAAGACGTAGATTATTTCTCTGTATTTCTGGATACTTACAATGACAATCAAAACGGATTTCAATTTGTAGTAACTAGCCGAAATGTACAGTCTGACGGACGTATTTCACCTAACGTACAAAGTCAGTTTGGCCCTCCAAGTGATTACAGTTGGGATGCAGTTTGGGAAAGCAACGTGCAGCTAACAAATGAGGGATGGACTCTAGAGATGCGCATACCCTACATTTCTCTGCGCTTTGCAAAAACAGAGACCCAAATTTGGGGTGCAAATTTTCAACGATTCAGCAGAAGAATAAACGAGAGTAGTTATTGGAATCCCATCGACCCCAACGAAGCCGGATTTGTAAATCAATTTGGCGATCTAGAAGGAATTTCAGGTATAGAGCCCCCGTTGCGACTATCCTTTTTACCCTATGTAACAACCGGCCTACGAACAACTCCTACAGCTAAGGGAAACGTTAGTGAAACATTGCGTAATGGAGGAATGGATGTAAAGTGGGGCATCAACGAAAGTTTCACCTTAGACGCAACACTTGTTCCTGATTTTGGACAAGTGGTTTCTGATAATGTCGTTCTCAACCTTACTCCTTATGAAGTAAGGTTCCAGGAAAACAGACCTTTTTTTACAGAGGGAACAGAATTATTTAATAAAGCAGGCCTTTTTTATAGTCGAAGAATAGGGCTTACTCCTCGCAGATACTGGGATATAAAAAATAGAGTGGCCAACGATCCATCTCTACGAATTATCAATAATCCGGGTCTCACACAACTTATTAACGCCTCAAAATTTTCTGGAAGAAACAAAAACAATCTAGGGATAGGCATTTTTAACGCAGTGAGTGCCCCGATGAATGCCACAATAGAAAATATTCAAACAGGAAAAAGAGAAACGATTGAAACGGAACCATTGACTAATTATAACTTAATAGTCTTGGATCAGGCACTTAAAGGTCGCTCCTCCATCACGTTTACAAATACAAATGTGATTAGAGATGGTAATGCCCGTGATGCAAACGTATCTGCGCTGGATTTTGCGCTGTTTGATAAAAATAATAGATACTCCATTGCTGGCACAGCTAGATATAGTGCGATCCAAACTCAAGATCCTTATAACGGCTTTACAACTAGGCTTAGCTTTAGAAAAGTAAGCGGCAAAATTCAATACGGATTAACGCAGAGTATTGAGTCAGATCGATATGACCCAAATGATTTAGGCTATTTGCAAGCCCCAAATGAAGTAAACACTATTCTTAATGCCAGTTATAATCAATTCACGCCTACTAAAAACTTCTTAAGTTACAGGTACACTGTCCGAGCTACTAATTCTTATCTATACAAACCCTTTGCCTGGCGAGAACTTGAAATTGCAGCTTCTGCATTCTACTTTTTAAGAAACTTCTGGGATATAAATATTCAATATCTAGCAAAGCCGCTTTGGCAAAATGATTTTTTTGAGTTGAGAACGCCAGGAAGAGTTGTCAGAACAATGCCTTGGCATTACATCGGCTTCAATGGCAGCTCAGACAGTAGAAAAAGATTCTTCGTAGGACTGGAGGGTGGTTATGCTTCGACGCCAGCTTTTGAAAATGCGGCATTCATGCGTTATGAATTTACTTTTCGATTCCGCTTTACCGACTGGCTGAGTCTTACCTTAAATAGTGAAAGTAAGAGTGATCAGGGAAATGTTGGATACGCATTCAGAAGAGAGACAAATGGTGAACCCATCATTGGTTGGCGTGATGTGTTTGAACAAACGACTCTTTTAACAGGTCTTCTAAACTTTACTCCCAGAATGTTCTTAACCCTACGAGCCAGGCATTATTGGAGTCGTGTTACCTATGAAAAATTCTTCAATGTAGATGCAGATGGAAATTGGATAAACAGAGCATTTATTCCGGGAGTTGACAATAACTATAATGCATACAACCTCGATATTTTTTACACGTGGGATTTCAAGTACGGAAGTCGACTAATCGTCGGATGGAAAAACTGGATGCC
>DDPN01000136.1:0-379 GCA_002342205.1 Chitinophagaceae bacterium UBA2467
ACGGCCCAATCCCAGTGTTCTGCGTTGCACCACACCGTTGCATTTTTAAAATTGGGAACTAATTTATCTCCTTCACGTTTGATGGTTCCACCGCAGTGGTCAAAATGTAAATGGGTTAAAATGACATCAGTAATATCATCTCGGTGAAATCCGTATTTAGCGAGCGATTTATCTAGAGTGTCGTCGCCATGTAAGTAGTAATGACTGAAAAATTTTGCATCCTGTTTATCTCCATTGCCATTGTCAACAAGAATGAGTCGTTTGCCGTCTTCAATTAATAAACAACGAAGCGCCCAAGAGCAAAGATTGTTTTCGTCTGCAGGGTTTACTTTATTCCAAATACTTTTGGGCACCACACCAAACATGGCGCCGCCATCCA
>DDPN01000136.1:417-1471 GCA_002342205.1 Chitinophagaceae bacterium UBA2467
CAGTTGCATGTGCTGTTCTTTTTTCTGCCTGTGTGAAGATCAGCAGAAAAAAGCCAAGAACAAAGAAAACCATTAATGCCAGCACTGATCCTCGTTGAGAGCCGGTGAGTTCTGTGATATATCCAAAACCAAACATTCCGATAACGGTAGCAATTTTTTCTGTTACATCGTAAAAACTAAAATAAGAAGCAGTGTCCTTTGTGTCTGGCATCAGTTTAGAATAGGTAGACCGGCTAAGTGATTGGATTCCTCCCATCATAAAGCCCACCATTAGCGCTAATCCATAAAATTCATAAATACCACCAACGGGCAGTTCATAACCAACCACACAGCCCACACACCAAAGTGCAACTAATAGCATCAATGTTTTTATATTACCCAGCTTGGAAGAAATTTTAGCAATGGTATAGGCACCAGGAATCGCTACTATTTGGATGATTAATATCGCGCCAATCAAATTGGTGGTTGGAATTTCTAATTCACTTTTTCCATAGATGGCTGCTACCAACATCACTGTTTGTACGCCCATGTTGTAGCAAAAAAAGGCTGTCAAAAAACGGCGCAGTTTGTATTGTGTTTTAAGTTGATTCCACACCGCTAGTAACTCGTGATACCCTTTGGATAGTAAATGATGTTGTAGGTCTCCTGTGCCTGCAGGTTTATTAGCTGGCATTCGGTTGAGCGAGTACGTTCCGAACCCAAACCACCAGAGTCCAACCAATAAAAAGCAAATTCTAAATTGAATAGTGGTGGAATCATCACCCCCAACGAGCGACGGCATAAATACAAAAACAAAACAGATTAACTGTAATAATACGGAGCCTACATATCCATAGGCATAGCCACGCGCACTGATTCGATCGCGATCCTCAGGCGCCGCAATCTCTGGAAGAAAAGAGTTGTAGTAGACCCAACTTGCCCAAAAACCGACACAGGCTAAGATCATGCAGAGTAATCCCCATCCTAGGGTTTGTTTTTCAAAAAAGAAAAGGCCACTACATCCTAAACTTCCCAGCGTCAAAAAGAAACGCATGAATGATTTTTTGTTTCCTTT
>DDPN01000136.1:1558-2763 GCA_002342205.1 Chitinophagaceae bacterium UBA2467
GTAGAGGTTATTACCAGGTTGTAAGCGGAATTTGCCCAGTCATACATAGCCCAGGCATTGACCACTTTTTTGGGGGCCGTTTGCATTGGTTGGTTTTGTAATCTAAATATAAGAAATTAACGGCTCAGGGTTCCGCTTTGAATCAGCGCTAGTAAAACAGTACCGATAATAATCCGGTAATAAGCAAAGAGTTTGAATCCGTTGTGTTGCAAAAAGCGAATAAAAAATTTAATGGCAATGATTGCTACAACGAAGGCTACCAGATTCCCGATTGCGAACAATTGAATATTTGTTGAATTAATTACACTCGCCGATTTCAACAATTTGTAGCCTGTAGCTGCTGCCATGGTAGGCACCGCTAGAAAAAATGAAAATTCAGCCGCAATTTTTCGATCTAATTTTTGTTGCATGCCTCCAATGATACTTGAAGCACTTCTGCTTACTCCAGGAATCATGGCCATACATTGCCAGAGTCCAATCCAAAATGCACTTTTATACGTAATCTCTTCTTCTTGATGAATCTGTGGTGTTTTAAATAAGCTATCTATAAATAGCAGAACGATTCCTCCCACAATTAAGCTGATGGCAACTGTCAAACTACTTTCCAGCAACGTGTCAATTGCATCAGCTGCAAAAAAACCAATCGCTAGTGCAGGAACAACTGCTACCAATAATTTTGAGTAAAAGCGAATTCGATGCACATTACCTCCAGGAGGAAAGAAAAACTTTTTCCAATAAAGAGCAACCACAGCTAGAATAGCACCTAGTTGAATGCCAACGGTGAATAGCTTTGTGAATTCATCATCGGGAACGCCCAATAATTTTTCAGTGATAATCATGTGCCCAGTCGATGAAATGGGCAAAAATTCAGTGAGGCCCTCTACAATAGCAACCAGAATGGCTTCTAGCAGTCCCATGCCTATTTTTTGAAAATGGCAACAATTTCAATTACCAGTCCTGCCAAAATCAATAGGGGAGCAACGGTAATACGCGTGGTGCTATAGACAGCAGCTCTATTAAATACAGAAGGATCTGTATTGCTTTGTCCACCCGACATGAGGAACATGCCTAATGCAATCAATCCAAGTCCAGCCAACATCCAGGCATAATTCTTTTTTCCAAAAAGGGATCCGCTCTCTGTGCTCATGTTAATTATTTAATCAATAAAGTTCATCGAGTTTCATCTTCAAATACTTGATTACGCT
>DDPN01000136.1:2785-5999 GCA_002342205.1 Chitinophagaceae bacterium UBA2467
AATAGTAAGGATAGACTGGTTAGGTCTCGTATTGCTTTTAACTCAGGTAAAATGTTCTCAGCAATTTTTACAAATGCAAATACTGCAGCAGAGGCAATACCTCCACTAACTGCTCCATTTATAATCGCCTTTTGATTCATGGGCCATGCGATAAACCAACGAGTGGCGCCCACCATTTGCATCGTTTTAATCAAGAAACGATTACTGAACATGGCCAAACGAATGGTGTTATCGATTAGGGCAATCACAACTGCAGAAAGCAGAAGTGCAACCGTCAATAAAATAACACTGATTCTACGAATGTTCTTATTNNGCTTGAATAATTTTTAAGGAGTCTGCATTCATGTATTCCTGCTTCACCTTAAAGTTGATACTGTTAGGAAGGGGATTTGCATCCAAAATTCCATCCCACGATTTGTTTCCATCAGCCATAAAAATCTCTTTCGCCTTGTCTTTGTTGACAAACTCAATTGATTTTACATAGGGCTTACTAGAAATGTAGGTAAGAAGGGTAGTGCTATCTTTTGAAGTAAGGTCACCACGCAGCTCGGCACGTACTTCGACACTTTCTTTAAAATAGTCACCCAATTTAGTCGCATTGATTACCAGCCAGCCAATGATACCGAGTAACAGCAGTACCAACGTGACACCCAGTATAGACATAAAATAAGAAGGCTTGCCTCTTTTGATTGATGATTTTCCTGGTTGTGCCATAGGAGCAAATATAAAAGTTTAACGCTACAAACCGTATTTTTGGTGCCCCTATGGAGTATGATTTTCGGCGAATAGAAAAAAAATGGCAAGCACTTTGGTCAGCACATCAAGTGTACAAAGTGAAGGAGGATTTTTCACGTCCTAAATGTTATGTGCTAGATATGTTTCCCTATCCAAGTGGTGCGGGTTTACATGTGGGTCATCCATTGGGATATATTGCTTCTGATATTTATAGTCGTTATAAAAAGTTAAAAGGTTTTAACGTTTTACATCCGATGGGCTTTGACAGTTTTGGTTTGCCCGCGGAGCAATATGCATTAGATACAGGACAGCATCCTGCAGTTACTACAGAGCGAAATATTGCAACGTTCAAATCTCAGTTAGACAACATTGGCTTTTGTTATGACTGGAGTCGAGAGGTGCGCACGAGTGATGCTTCCTATTACAAATGGACCCAGTGGATTTTTCTTCAGTTATTCAATTCGTTTTTCAATACCAACAAAAAAAAGGCAGAGCCCATTGATGCGTTAGTGGCTGCTTTTGAAAAAGAAGGAAATGTAGCTCATCCTTGTCCGGGTGATGCTACTATTCATTTCAGTGCTGCTGATTGGAAGAGTTATGATGCTGCCAAGCAGTCTTCCATTCTCATGGAATACCGGCTGGCTTATTGTGGATATGGAGAGGTAAACTGGTGTGAAGCGCTGGGTACAGTCCTTGCCAATGATGAAGTAGTAAATGGAGTCAGTGAACGTGGCGGACACCCTGTAGTCAAACGCAAATTACGGCAGTGGTACTTGCGTATCACCGCTTATGCCGATCGTTTATTGGAGGGTCTGGAGCAGGTTGAGTTCAGTGAGGCCATGAAAGAGATGCAGACCAATTGGATTGGAAAATCCAGTGGCGCTGAAATTGATTTTACAATTTGTAATACTCCACATTCCATTCGGGTCTATACAACACGTCCGGATACCATTTTTGGAGTCGACTTCATGGTTATTGCGCCAGAACATCCACTTGCAATGGCTTTAGCTACCCCTGACCAGCAAAAACCAGTGGAAGATTATATAGCCTGGGTTAAAAGCAGAAGTGAGCGGGAACGAATGGCTGAAAAAAAGATCAGTGGTGTGTTTACGGGTTCCTATGCGGAGCATCCCTTTGACCCTAACCGTAAAATTCCAATTTGGATTGCCGAATATGTGTTAGCAGGATATGGAACAGGGGCCATCATGGGGGTTCCGTGCGGAGATGAAAGGGACCACCGCTTTGCCAAACACTTTAACCTGCCAATCACCAACATAATTGGCGAGCTATACACAGGTCAGGATGCGGTGACTACCAAGGATGCTAATCTGACCAACTCAGGATTCCTAAACGGGATTCGGATGCAAGAAGCCATAGAAGTGGCCATCCAAGCAATCGAAGAAAAAGGGATTGGAATCAGAAAGGTCAACTATAAAATGCGTGATGCGGCCTTTAGCCGTCAGCGCTACTGGGGCGAACCTTTCCCCATAACCTGGGATGATGAGGTCGCAACCCCCCTTCCGGTTTCTGAACTGCCTTTGGAGCTTCCCCGCGTAGACTCCTATAGACCTGGGCCTAATGCGCAGGGTCCTTTGGCAAATATTACCGATTGGGTAGACAAAAAACTGGAGACGAACACCATGCCAGGCTACGCCGGATCATCATGGTACTTTCTTCGTTTTATGGACCCGGGCAATGAAAAGGAATTTTGTAACCGCGCCACTTCCGATTACTGGAATCAGGTCGATTTATATGTGGGAGGAACCGAACACGCGGTAGGTCATTTACTGTATAGTCGAATGTGGACCAAGGCTTTATATGACCTTGGGCTAATCGGTTATGAGGAGCCTTTCAAGCGCCTTTTGAACCAAGGAATGATACAGGGTTCTTCACGGTTTGTATATCGTATAAGTGGTACGAATAAATTCGTTAGCGCTGGTTTAAAAGATCAATATTCTTGCGATCCAATTCATGTGGATGTGAACATTGTGGATGGATTTGAACTGGATTTGGCCGCATTCAAAAGATGGAAACCTGACTATTCAACTGCTGAATTTGAGTTGGAAAACGGTAAGTATATCTGTGGGGCAGAGGTGGAGAAGATGAGTAAGAGTAAATTCAATACCGTTAATCCAGACATGATTGTTGAGCGCTATGGTGCTGATACATTTAGGATGTACGAAATGTTTCTGGGTCCAGTAGAAATGAGTAAGCCTTGGGATACCAAAGGAATTGAAGGGGTTCACCGGTTCTTAAAAAAGCTCTGGCGACTCTACATAGGCGAGGGCGACACTCTGTTGGTTGAAGATCGTCCGGCTACTGCAGCCGAGCTCAAAGTGCTCCACCAAACTATCCAGAAAATTGAAAACGATACGGAGCGATTCAGCTTCAATACAGCCGTAAGTAGCTTCATGATCGCGGTTAACGAACTAACCGATTTGAAGTGCAACTCCCGTTCCATCTTACTCCCCCTTTTGAC
>DDPN01000025.1:0-1734 GCA_002342205.1 Chitinophagaceae bacterium UBA2467
ATTAATCGAGGCGATTTAATGGAGCACTTGGTAAGCATGAGTACTGCCGACTTTAGTTTGGCACCTCTTGCTAAAGAGATGGCGCAAAAGGATCCATTCTTTGAACCCTATGTAGGTAAATCGTACCGGGGTAATATGAATAACACGATTATTCGTACTGTAAAAGGTAAAACAATTTTAATCCAGCACGATGTATCTACTCCACGCCCCTACTCTCGTATTCATTTAGTAAGCGGCACTAAAGGAGTTGCACAAAAATGGCCCAGCCCAGCGCGAGTAGCATTTGGTCACAGCTGGATCAAAGAAGATCAACTAAAAACACTGGAAGAAAAATATACCTTACCAATTGTTAAACACATTGGTTCCATCGCCAAAGAAGTTGGCGGACATGGGGGAATGGATTTTATCATGGACTGGAGATTAATTGACTGCCTTCGCAATGGTCTTCCGCTGGATCAGGATGTTTACGATGCAGCCTCATGGAGTAGTATTGTTCCCTTGAGCATTCAGTCAACTGAAAAAAGATCAAGAACCGTTGATATTCCTGACTTTACCCGTGGAAATTGGAAACAAAATAATCCCGTCAACCTCACACTAGAAGGCGGCGGAACCACCGGAGTTCGTTCCAATAAGCCTGCGCTCAAGATGTAAGAGGAAGGAGCTAACTTTGATGAGCTTCGTCATGAGAGAACTGACCATCATCAATGATCCTGTATTTGTAGAACCATCTCGCTATTCTGCATACGAAAGATTTTGGTTACGATTTATCAATGACAAAAGAGACTTACCCTTTATCCATCTATTAACGGGGATTCATCTTTTAGTAGTTCCCACTGCCATTCTTTTATTCACGCCTTTATTGACTGGAATATACTGGTGGCTACTTTACATCCCTTATTTTTATGTTTCCCAACTCTATTTCAAAGGCCGATTTGGCCTCATGTTGCATTGCATTGTTCACCGACGGCTTTTTAAAAAGAAATTTGAGTTTTTACAACATTGGATCATCTGGTTTATCTGTCCTTTTTTTGGTCATACCCCGGAAACTTATTTTGCACACCACATGGGAATGCACCATGTGGAGAACAATATGGAAGAAGACGCAAGCAGCACCTTACGTTATCAACGAGATTCTTTGAGACACTTCTTTCAATATGTAGGTCGTTTTTTACTGCTGGGTTTCAGAGATACGTTCTCTTATTTTTTCTCGAGAAAAAGAAAAAAATTTTACATGCGTCTCACCGCAGGTGAACTCTCTTTTTATGTTGTATGCGTAGCACTTTGCTTCATTAACCTCAAAGCAGCCTTACTTATTTTTATTATTCCTTTTTTATTTGCACGCATCGTGATGATGCTAGGCAATTGGGCGCAACATGCATTTGTTGACCCTCACGATCCGGAAGAGAATACAATCAACTGCATTAACACTTCTTACAATCACATTTGCTGGAACGACGGATATCATGCGATTCACCACGCAAGACCTGCCTTACACTACACAGATTTACCGGGCGAATTTTTACGAACCAAAGGGAAATTAGCAGCGAAAAAAATTTTCACCTTTGAAGGTATTCACTACTTGCACATTTTTATCTGGCTAATGACTAAACGCTACGATAAGCTAGCCGCTCGACTGGTCAACATTGATCAAATGTTTAGTTCGGAAGAAGAAGCGATTCAATTATTGAAGCTAAGAACAAAGCAGTTTAGTTCTTAAGCCTCTTGTCCATTCCA
>DDPN01000025.1:1816-7213 GCA_002342205.1 Chitinophagaceae bacterium UBA2467
ACGCCGGTGACTAACATTTTTTGTTGTCCTCCGGGTTGACTTCTCACCAATGATCGAGCACTAGAAGCGATTTGTTCTGCCACATGCTGTGTATAGGTAGCTAATAAATCTTCGATAGCATATCCACTAGTAAGCAAGAGAGGAAAATGCTCATCAGTACCCATTTCATTGGCAAGAGACTTTGGAAACTGTTGCTTATAATAGGGATGCGCATTTAATTGAGAAAGCAAGTCAGCAATCACGTTACCCTTTGCAGCCATTGCACCATTTTCATCAAACTGTTTTCCTAGTTTATTAGCAAGCAAGTTCAAAACTCGATTAGCCGGACATATATCAAAAGCTATATACTCATCTCCCCCTTTCGTGATGTTTGCAATTCCACCAATATTTAAAAAAAGCGAATACTCTGAAAAAAGAGAACGCTCCCCCATTGGAACTAGGGGCGCCCCTTGTCCCCCAAAGGCAAGATCCATCGAACGCAGATCACTAATCACAGGCAGTTCGGTTTCGGCAGCAAGGGCGGCGCCCTCTCCAATCTGTGCAGTCATTCCAGTTGCGGGTGAATGAAAAACAGTATGACCATGACTACCGATTAATCCAATTTTATAATGCAAATTATTTTCGTCGATAAATCTGTTAACGGCTTGTCCCAGATAATGACCATAGTCAATATGCAATTGACAATAATCACGTGCAGGTAGCCCAGGCGCAGCTTTCAATCTATTCTCCCAAGTAGCAGGATAGGGATAACACGCAGCTTTCTCTATTTCAAAAGTCCACTGCCCTCCTTGTTCATGAAAATGAGCAAAAACCAGGTCAAGCCCGTCCAGCGAACTTCCACTCATTAAACCCAATGCATGATAAACCATAAAAACAAATTAAATTCGACGGGTAAAAGTAAGCGTTCACCTGAAATAGACCACATGGTAATTAATCTTTGTAAAGAACATTCATTAATCAGCAATTGGATCAGTGAAATCCGTGACGTATCTATTCAAAATGACAGAATGCGTTTTCGAAGAAACCTGGAACGCATTGGAGAAGTGGCCGCTTATGAGATTAGTAAAATTCTACCTCACCAAACTAAGGAGATAAAAACCCCATTAGGTGTAGCCAATCATCTGGTATTACAATCGCAGCCAGTGCTCGCAACGATACTTCGTGCAGGCCTTCCTCTTCATCAAGGATTGCTTAACTATTTTGACAAAGCGGATAATGCTTTCATTAGTGCCTATCGAAAACACCACAAAGACGGGAGTTTTGAAATTAGTTTGGAATATGTTTCTTGCCCGGATCTAACCAATCGGGTACTCATTATTGCAGACCCTATGCTGGCTACCGGCGCCTCTTTGGTTAAAACCATTCAGCAATTAGAAGAACAAGGTAAACCAGCCGCGGTGCATCTAGTAGTTGCAATAGCTTGCACAGCTGGTATTGATTATGTACAAAGACTGGCCCCTCACGCGCATATCTGGTGCGGAGATATTGATGAGGAGTTAACAGCTAAAAGTTATATCGTACCTGGTCTGGGAGACGCCGGGGACCTGGCTTTTGGCACTAAAATGCAGAGCTGATTTCCTCTGAAAAATCGTAACTTGCCTATTCGCCTCGATTGGCCAACCCAATTGGCACAATCTTCGGCCTAATTTTTCGTTTTAAGAACCGATGAGAAAAGTACTACTTACCCTGGTCATTATACTCACTGAAGTCTTGATTATCAAGGCTCAGGACCCTAATTTCTCACAGTTTTTCGCGTCCCCGCTCACCTTGAACCCCGCACTAACTGGAAAATTTGATGGAGCTGTTCGGGTTGCTGGAAACTACAGAAACCAGTGGCCAACCATTGAAAATGCATATGTTACCAAGACTGTTTCCGTTGATTTTGGTTTGTTAAAAAACAAACTGATTTCATCCGATAACATGGGAGTCGGTGTATTAGGAATGACCGATGTGGCTGGAGATGGGATTTTGGTTACAAACTATGCGGGAGCCTCCTTTTCCTACCACAAAGGACTGGACGAAGATGGTTTTCATCAATTAGGGGTTGGATTTCAAGGAGCCTTTGTCAACAAAAGATTGGATATCACCAAGGTTATTTTTGCGGACCAGTTAACCCCACTAGGTTTTACCGGTGTAACCAGTGAAATTTTTGATAGTCGTCAATTGAGCCTGGGCTATTTTGATTTAAGTGCAGGACTTCTTTACAGCGGAACTACTAATGGCTATAACAATTTTTATCTCGGAGCCTCCATGTATCATTTGAACAGACCCAAAGAAAGTTTTCAGGGTGGACAATATATTTTAAATACCCGAACCACCTTACAAGCTGGTGGACGTATTCCCGTTGGCGGTTATCATTATATTCATTTAGCCGCCGTACATAGTATGCAAGCAAAAGCTACCAACACCCTTGTTGGAGCTGCTTTCTCCTATAACGTCAATAGAAGTGAAGAAAATCCAGTGAATGTTTATTTGGGAAGTTGGTACCGGTTGAATGATGCAGTAATACCTTATGTGGGTTTGGAGTTTAGTGGATTTAGATTGGGAGCCAGCTATGATGCAAATACATCACTGTTAAAACCTGCGTCCAATTCCAGAGGAGGATTGGAGATTTCACTGATCTATATCAAACAACCAACAGACCCAAGTTTGAAACGACTCAACTGTCCCAAATTCTGATACAGTTGTTGATTAATACCAAGCATTGAAGGAAATCGTCATTGCATTCCGATCCTGGCAAGAAGCCCGTCATTTCATTCAGCGGCATCACCTGTTGAAAGGGATTGTATGGCCAGGAATACTCTACACGCTCTTTTCAATTCTTTTTTTGATTTTATTCTTCATTTCTTCCAATGACGCAGTCAGTTGGATGAGTGAAAAAATCGGAATTGAACAATGGCTTCAACGGGAACGAAGCGAGTGGCTCAGTTTTATTTTTGTGATGAACGGAATGATGCTACGATTGGTTTTACTTCTTTTCTATTTCTCTTTATTTAAAAATTTAATTCTAATTATTGGATCGCCTGCTTTTGCTTTTTTAAGTGAAAAAACAGAAGCGTTATTAGAAGGAAAGGAGCATCACTTCAATTGGGAAGAAGTAGGGGTTGATGCAAAGAGGGGGATACGATTAGCCTTACAAAACTCAGGGAAGGAGCTGCTCAATTTTGCAGGACTAATCCTGTTAGCAATTGTGCCACTAGCAGGATGGATCACACCGTTGATTGCTATTTTGATGCAAGGCTATTACTTTGGTGTTTCTATGCTGGACTATTCTTTTGCCCGACACAAATTGACGTTGGAACAAAGTGTTCGTTTTTCAAGTCACCATAAAGGACTGGCCATTGGCAATGGGATTTTATTTTTTGTCATGCACGTGATTGTGCTGCTGGCTCCTGCCTATGCAATCATTGCTGCAACACTTAGTGTACGCCAGGTAAAACAAGCATGAGTACGATCTTATTAATACCTGCACCGCTTCATGAAGAAGGTCTCACTTCTCTACCCTCTTATTTATTAGATCAAATTAAATCCTGTCAAGCCTTTTTTGTAGAGAATGAACGAACAACACGCCGTTATTTCAAGCAATTAGATAAATCGATTGTAATAGATGACTATACGTGGTCTACAATGGGTACGGAGGAGTCAACTTCGCTTTTCAAAAAATTAGTGAAAGAAGGACTAACAATTGGTGTTGTCAGTGAAGCAGGTTGTCCAGGAGTGGCTGACCCAGGCCAAGAATTGATTGCCATGGCGCATGAAATGGGTTGCATTGTCCACCCATTAGTGGGGCCCAGCTCCATCTTGCTAGCTTTGATGGCAAGTGGCCTGAATGGCCAACAGTTTCGTTTTAATGGGTATTTACCCATCGAAGAGAAAGCAAGACAAAAAGCTATAATTGACCTGGAGCAAGCATCCCGAAAAGATAATTGTACGCAGCTCTTTATTGAAACTCCCTATAGAAACAATGCCCTGCTAACTGCACTTTTGAAATACCTTTCTGCTAACACTCGTTTGTGTATTGCGGCAGACCTTACAGGACCCAAAGAATGGATTGCGACAAAGGCAGTTTCCCAATGGAAACAGGCCCTTCCTGATTTACACAAACGACAAGTCATTTTTGCCTTTAAAACTCTTTGAAAAAAAGAGGCTCGTTTTCAATTAATCAATTAGCTTTGCCCTCTTAACCATTGAGCGGTTTAAAAAATGAAAAGAACAACGATTTTCTTTTTAACCAGACGCCTCCGTCTTTGCTGACAGGACGAACCCTTCACCCCGGTCCCTGTCAGTGAACTACCCCCGACAACCTAATTTGGACTGGTGATCCAACCCTCAATTCCGAAACTACATTGAATGCTCCATTCTTAGTCAGAGTGGCCACTTCCGCCGACTCCGTTTACGCCGAGATTATTACAGAAGAAATGGCAACTTCTGCCGCCGCGCGTGGCACAGGGATTGCCCGCCGATCGCCTGAATATGTGGCAAAAAAAATGGAAGAAGGGAAAGCCGTAATTGCACTTACCCCTCAAAATGATTGGGTAGGCTTTTGTTACATCGAAACCTGGAGTCATGGCGAGTATGTGGCCAATAGTGGTTTGATTGTGGCACAGCCTTACCGAAAGAGCGGTGTGGCACGTGCCATTAAAAGAAAGATTTTTGAACTCTCCCGAGAAAAGTATCCGCAAGCAAAAATATTTGGTCTAACTACAGGTTTAGCGGTGATGAAGATTAATAGTGAGTTGGGATATGAACCGGTTACGTACTCTGAACTAACACAAGACGAAGCATTTTGGGCAGGATGTAAAAGCTGTGTCAATTACGAAATTTTGATGAGCAAGGACCGCAAAAATTGTATGTGTACCGCTATGCTTTACGATCCCGCTGATCATTATGAGCCTGAGGAAACCAAACGCTTTTTTGAAGAAAACAAAAAAGGATTAGAACGTTTGGTACGGTTCAAGGAATGGAAACTATTGCGTCCATTTATGAAAAAAAGCAGTGGCGGAAAGAGCATTGGCTTTTTACATCATTTATTCAATCGATAATTTATACTAGCAGCCATGGCAAAAAAAGTTGTATTGGGTTTTAGTGGTGGCCTCGATACCAGTTACTGTGTCAAATACCTTAAAGATGAAAAGGGGTATGAAGTACATAGCATACTGGTTAATACGGGCGGATTCTCCAAAGAGGAATTGGCTAAAATTGAAGAGCACGCACATAAGTTGGGCGTACACTCGCACACGACAATTGATGCTACCAAAGATTATTATGACCGCATTGTGCGCTATTTGATTTATGGAAATATTTTAAAAAATAACACCTATCCTTTATCTGTATCAGCAGAACGCTTGAGTCAAGCGCTTCATATGGCGGAACATGCCGTAAAACTAAAAGCAGACG
>DDPN01000027.1 GCA_002342205.1 Chitinophagaceae bacterium UBA2467
TCAAGTAAGGTTGCATAGGTCTCTTCGCCTGTAAACCATTTTTTATTTTCCTCCCGCGTCATATTGGAAGTACGAGAAGCTAATCGAGTTCGCTCGGATTGACGAGATCCCGCTGGCAAAGGGCGAAGTATAACGCGCAAAAATTCAACTCCCTTTGATACGGCCAATTCAGTGCGATACCCCTCTAACGAAAACTGTAAACTATCGGATTGTATGCGGGAGGAGAACCCAAAACTACCCAACGTTCCTGTTCTGAAAAGAAGGCCGGTAGAAGATTGACGGATTTGTACATTTTGCAAAGGATTGCCTGATACATCTCTTACTTCGCCTCGGATATAATATTCTTGTGCAATACCCCACTGGCTCAGCAGACAGAAGAAAAAGATGGTCAACCCTCTTTTCATAGACAATATATAGTTCCCCGCGTGCAATAAAATCAGACTAGCTGATATAAGGCTCCATAATTGCGGCCCATTCCATCATAGTCAAGACCATACCCTACCACAAATTTGTTAGGGATACTAAATCCCACATAATCCAATGGCACCTCAAATGTAGTTGCTTCAGGTTTGTGCAAAAAAGTTGCGATTCGAATAGAGGCAGGCTGCTGTTGCTGTAAGGAAGGTAAAAAATGATGCAGCGTTTTGCCCGTGTCCACGATATCCTCTACAATAATCAGCTCTCTTTCGTGCAAATCCTGTTCCATCCCAATGGAAGTAACTACCTGACCTGTAGAGCGCATTCCCTGATAAGAAGCAATTTTTATAAAGGAGATTTCAGCTTCAACCCTGATTTGTTTGAACAAATCAGCAGCAAACATGAAAGATCCATTTAAAATGGCTAAAAAAAGTGGCTTTTTACCTGCGTAATCTTCATTGATTTGTGTTGCCAATGCTGTCACTCTTTCCTGAATGACTGCAGCAGATAAGTACTCTGTAAAGACCCTGTCATGTACGCGGATCGTAGCCATAGCTGTAATTAAACACTAAGTTACTGCCTGGATCGCAAAGAAGGTAATCGCAATTTAAATGAACCCGGACGCTCCAAGTAAATAACTTGTGAAATGCGAGCTTCGGTAGAAGGAATTAGGTTATTCCACTCAAACAATTTTGCAAGTGGAACTTTATATTGCTCTGCAATAACAAGAAATGGAGTACCTGCGGTAATATAAACTGCCTTTACTCCCTCTTCTTTGAATACCCCAGAAGGATATTGGCGAGAGGACTTTGCCGGAGTGGATGTCTCCACTACTTCTTTGACATTCGCTGTCTTTTCTACTTTTTTTTCTTCCTCTTTCGTTAATGAAATTGCTGAATCATCGGTTGAGGCAGCAGGCATAGTTGACTCATTGTTAACGGGAGTAGGGTTTTTTTGTGGCACGACAGGAATCTCAGTTGAATCCTCTTCTTCTGTTTCATAACCCAATGCTTGCATGGAATATTGCTGCAGATCGTACTCTTCAATCAATCGAACCAGCGTTTGCGAATAAACAGGATTGGTAGCATATCCCGCAGATTTCAAGCCCTTTGCCCACGCTTCATAATCAGTTGGATCTAACTCAAATAAGGAAGCATAACGAGGACTCGATTTTAAAAAGTTAGAATGATCACGATAAGACTCACTTGCGGTGGCATACTTTCTAAAACACTCATTGCGTGCATCATCAGTATGACGTACCGATGGACCATTCCATCCCGTTTTGCATTTAATACCAAAGTGATTATTTGATTTTTGTACTAATTCACTTTGACCAGCCATCGTTTCGTGAATTCCTTGTGCCAATTTTATCGAAGCAGGTACTCCTGTTCTTTTCATCTCAGCAATGGCTAAATCTTTATACTGATCAATATACTGCTGTATGATTTCGGCCGGCTGGCTCCACCCAATGAGTAATTGACTTAAAAAAAATAAAAACAGTATCGATTTTTTTAGAAGCATGTCACTTTAATTTTTTTATCACACTCAATCCGTCGCGCAGCGGCACCATAATCACCTCTACATCCTGTCGTTGCGCAATCTCCCGATTGAATTGTGCGATCGCCTTTGCATTTTTCCCTTTTAGCTCAGTTGTAAACACCTGTCCATGAAAAAATACATTGTCGGCTAAGATATAGCCCCCAGAACGAACGAATGGAAAAACCATGTTAAAATAGTCTAGATAAGCCGTTTTATCGGCATCCAGAAAGACTAAATCCCATGTTTCAGTAAGGGAGGGCAGAATTGCGTGGGCATCCCCTCTGTGTAACTTAATTTGATTCGAAAATAGGGAACGATCAAAAAAAGACTGTGCAACAGCTGCGTCCTTCTCTCNNGCTGCGTCCTGCTCTCTTTTTTCTATGGTATGAAGTACCCCAGAAGAAGTTAAACCCTTAGCCAAACAAAGTGCACTAAAACCGGTTAGCGTGCCAATTTCAAGAATACGTTCAGGTTTTACTAATTCACTAAATAAACTCAAAAATCGTCCTTGCAAAAAACCACTGATCATGTGTGGCTCGGTGTGGTGAGCACGCGTATAGCTTTCTACTTCCTGCAGTAATTCATCCTGCGGAGTACTGTGTATTTCTGCATACTGCTGAGCAAGGGTAGACAAAATTTCCAAGCGCCTCGATTTACAACAAAGGTACTGCTTGTAGAAGGATCAGGCCTCTTTAATAGCTGGCTTCGAAATAAGAAAGAGTCCAATAAAAGTGAAAAATCCATTGATTAGAATTAACTCAGGACCAATCTTATACCCACCAAATAACGAGGTTGATAAATTAGCCAAACCCAGATTCATGTGAAGTAGTTTTTCGTAATAAGCCGGATTACAAAGCAAATCCAAAATAACAGTCACCAATGGCCCTCCCACGCAAACAGGCCAAACCCAGCGATTTGAAATAATTCGACTCGTCAAAATACCAAAAGAGAAAAGCCCTAGCAAGGGTCCATAGGTGATGCCTGCAAACTTGATTATAAATTGGATAATGGATTTATCATTGATGACTTTAAACAAGAGAACCATCAATAAAAAAACAAGTGCAAAACTTAGGTGAACACGCAATCTCTTTTTCCGCTTGACTTGTTCCTCCGCCTTTGATCGATTAAAATCTAAAATATCAATACAAAAACTAGAGGTAAGTGACGTTATAGCGCCGTCAACACTGGGGAAAAGGGCTGAAATCAATGCGATGATAAAAATGACCCCAATGGTTCCTGAAAATGCATCGCTTAATGCAACAGTTGGAAAAATATCATC
>DDPN01000063.1:0-2285 GCA_002342205.1 Chitinophagaceae bacterium UBA2467
GCATATTCGCCTACAATCCCAGCACCCAAAATAATAACCTTAGCAGGCGCAATTCCGGATATTCCTCCAAGTAACACTCCTTTGCCATGATTGGCAGAACTTAAATATTGTCCTGCAATCAGCATTACCGCACTACCCGCAATCTCACTCATGCTACGAACAATCGGATAAGAACCACTATCATCCTTTAAATTTTCAAAAGAAATTGCAGTAATTCTTTTTTCCATCATTTTTTGCAAAATGGAAGACTGCAATACAGAAAGATGAATGGGCGAAATAATAACTTGATTGAACTGAAGTAGTGCTAAATCTTCTTCTATAACAGGCGCACTTTTAATAAGGATAGGAGCCTGATATACGGTAGCGCGATCGTGTACAATTCGTGCACCTGCTTCACTATAGTCTTTGTCTTTAAAATGAGAACCATCACCAGCACCTTGTTCGATCATCACTTCGTGACCGTTACTAACCAATACGCCAACTGCATCAGGTGTTAGCGCGATACGATTTTCCTGGAAAGCGGTTTCCCGAGGAATCCCGATTAGCATTTTTTCCGCACGAGGAGGTAGGTCGAGCGTTTCCTCTAGAGGTTCGTAACTAAATGAGGGTGAAATGGAGGGTTTATGCTGACTCATGACTTGTGTTAGTAAATGTACATAGATATCGGCTATCTACGACACCTGTCGGGGTCTGTTGGGGTCGAATATCCAACCGTATATGTAGGGTATCATCTGGCAAGATGCCAGGAGCTTTTTCCGGCCACTCCACAAAACAGATATGCCCACTATGTAATACATCTTCTACCCCAGCTTGCCGGGCTTCTTCTGCGTCACGAAGGCGGTAGAGGTCGATATGATAAAGGGTCGATCCGCTTTGCGTCTCGTACTCATTGATCAATGAAAAAGTTGGGCTAGAAACACCTGTATGGACCCCCTTAGCTCTACATAAAGCAGCAATAAAAGTGGTCTTTCCTGTTCCCATCGGTGCATGAAAAGCGAAAACACGTGCATCTCCGATGCCAGCCCAAAATTGCTGAGCCGCCTGATCAATATCAGAAAGTGCAAACTGAATTTCCACGTATTTCGATTTATAGATAGCAAGATAATACAGAAGAGCTTGCCGAAGGCCACTCCCTTTTGGTAAATTTGTTGTATGAAAGTCACAAAGTGGAAAGTAGATGGAATGGATTGTAGCACCTGTGCACTGAATATTCACCGCTTTTTGGAAAAAGAGGGCATGAAAGAAATCCGGGTAAACTTTGCAACCGGAGATGTGCAATTTGAAAATGTGATTGACCGAGAAGAAGAAGCACTTCAAAAAGGAATCAAGAATTTAGGATACACGATTCGGGAAAATTCAACGGCAGGTGTTGAACCTAAAAAAGGAAGTAGCATTTCTCCGCAACTGCTTCGTTTTTTAATCTGCCTTCCTCCCACTCTCTTGTTATTATTTTCTCATACACTTGCATTCATCGTTGGACATGTTGAATGGCTGCATAATCACTGGGTTCAATTAGGACTCTCCACGCCTGTTTACCTGATTGGCATGCAGTTTTTTGGCAAAAGTGCCTGGAAAAGCATCCGGAATAAGATGCCCAATATGAATGTACTAATCACCTTAGGTGCTACAGCAGCATTTGGATATAGCTTATATGGAAGTTTGACAGGACAAGCAGAGAACTTTTTGTTTTACGAAACAGCTGCTACCATTATCTCCTTAGTTTTTCTAGGTAATTATTTGGAAGATGCCTCTATTTCTTCTACACAGCGCGCATTAGACCAGTTAGTTCGATCCCAAAAAGTGATGGCGACCATGATTGCATTTGACGATGCACATCAAGAACAGTATTTTCCAGTAGAGAATACACAATTGCGTATTGGAGATCTGATACTAATCAAAGCGGGCGATCAGGTCCCAATTGATTGTAAAATTTTATGGGGCGACGTACATGTAAACGAATCAATCATAACCGGCGAAACGTTGCCTGTACACCGACTCGCAAAAGACAAATTAATAGGCGGAAGTCTAGTAACAGACGGAACTGTAAAAGCACAAGTGACAGCAACCGGTGATGATACGGTGCTCGCCGGAATTATTCAACTCGTAAAAGAAGCACAAGGAGAAAAGCCACCTGTCCAGCAATTAGCTGACCGCATCAGTGCTGTTTTTATTCCAACAGTCCTTTTAATTGCAATAGGCACATTTGGAATTAACTATGTATGGACTGAAAATATCGAAACTGCTTTATTGCGAAGTATTGCCGTATTGGTAATTGCCTGTCCCTG
>DDPN01000063.1:2328-4910 GCA_002342205.1 Chitinophagaceae bacterium UBA2467
GAGCTGTTTCAAAATATCAGACAGGTCGTTTTTGATAAAACCGGAACATTAACAACCGGCCGCTTTGAAATTGGTTTATATAAATCACTTGACAGCTCTATTACTGAGGAAGAATTCAAAACCATTGCATACTCACTAGAAAAATATTCCAATCACCCCATTGCCCAGTGCGTTACAAATTATTGGAAAACAAAATCAGAAATACGCTGGAAAGAGATTCAAGAAGTAAAAGGGCTCGGAATGATTGCCACTGATTTAACAGGTAATCAATTTAAAATTGGTTCATTTAAAATTGCGGCAGATCTCACTACAGACTCTTCACACAATCTCTATGTGCTTAAAAATGGAGCCCTATTAGGCTGGATTGATGTAGCAGACCAAATCAGGCCTGAGGCGCAAGAAGTGATTAACTATCTGCATAAAAAGAAAATAAAAACAATTCTATTGAGTGGTGACAGTTTGGTTCGTTGTGAAGCACTAGGAAAAAGATTAGGTGTAGGTGTCATCTATGCAGAGAAAAGTCCTGAAGAAAAGCTTGCGGTAATTGCGCAACTCACGCAGGAAGCGCCTACGGCTATGGTGGGAGATGGTATTAATGATGCACCCGCATTAGCAAAAGCTACAATTGGTATTTCAATGAACGAAGCCTCACAGATTGCAGTGCAAAGTGCGCAGGTAGTGCTCATGAACCATGGACTTAAAAAATTACCAACTGCGCTTGGCTTAGGACGACATACGTTTCTCACTATACAGCAAAATTTGTTTTGGGCATTTGCCTATAATGTTATTGCAATCCCGGTTGCCGCTTTTGGTTACTTAACTCCAACATTGGGGGCATTAGTGATGGGGCTTAGTGATGTGGTACTCGCCATTAATTCTGTTCGACTCTTTGTAAAAAGAGTGGAATGAACCAGTCTACATCCATCTTACAAGAGTATTGGGGTTATTCAACATTCAGACCTGGTCAACAAGCGGTCATTGATGCAGTACTTGCAGGCAAAGACGCGCTGGCCATCATGCCAACCGGTGGAGGTAAATCAATTTGTTATCAGGTACCCGCTTTACAACTACCAGGACTCTGTTTAGTTATTTCACCACTGATCGCATTAATGAAAGATCAGGTAGAAAATCTCCAACAAAAAAATTGTACTGCATTTGCCTTGTACAGCGGACTGTCTCGCAAAGAAGTGATAAATATTTTAGAAGTAGCAGGTACAAGCAACTGTAAATTTTTATACGTTTCACCTGAGCGCTTGGAGTCAGATTTATTTAAAGAATACCTGCCCTCTTTAGGAATTAGTTTAATAGCGGTAGATGAAGCGCATTGCATTTCACAATGGGGATACGATTTTAGGCCTCCCTACCTGCGAATTGCCGAAATCAGGAAAGAAATTCCAGATGCTCCGCTACTGGCCCTTACTGCCTCGGCCACACCAGCCATTCAAAAAGATATTATTGAAAAATTAGAACTGGTAAACCCCGTCATCATAAAGCAGTCGTTTGAACGACCTAATTTATCCTACAGCGCCTTTCACGTTGACATTGCAATTCCTAAAATCCATTCTATTCTCTCTTCCATCAAAGGTAGCAGCATCATTTACTGCCGCACACGTAAGAGAACACAAGAAATTGCAAAGCTGTTACAAGGACAAGGCTACCAAGCAAGTTGGTACCACGCAGGGTTAGATGCGGAAACCCGGCAGCAACGACAACAAGATTGGAAAGAAGACAGAACACCCATCATGGTATGCACGAATGCATTTGGAATGGGGATTGATAAGCCTAATGTGCGCGTAGTAATTCATGTGGGTATCCCTGATTGTTTAGAAAACTATTATCAAGAAGCTGGAAGAGCAGGGCGCGATGGTAAAAAAGCATATGCCGTATTACTTTATACTTCGGCTGAATTGGAGGAATTAAAACAATCCGCAGAAGAACGCTTTCCTCCTCTAGCAGTAATAAAGGAAGTATACCAGGCTATTGCGAATTACTTACAACTTCCCGTGGGGAGTGGAGAAGGCACGTATTTTGATTTTGATTGGCCATCCTTTATCAGCAGATTCAAGTTTTCCGCTCCAGTAGTCATGCAATGCCTAAAAATTTTAGAGCAGGAAGAGTATATACAATACAATGAAGCATTTTTTATTCCTGCACGCGTTCAGTTTATTGCACCAAAGCAGGTACTAGAAAATCTAGCACGTGAAGACCGTGAACTAGATCATTTGTGCAAAACAATGCTTCGTACCTACGAAGGCATTTATGATCGACTCGTAACTATTTCTGAAAAACAATTAGCGTTTAAACTAAAGCTAGAAGCCAGTGAAATTCGTGAGCAGTTAAAGAAACTAGAATCTATAGGTGTTATCGAATTTCAACTTCCCAAAGAAGATCCCCAACTTTATTTCCCGATCAACCGAATACGTGCCGAGGATATTCATATTGACCAGGTCAACTACCAAGAAAGAAAAAAACAATTGGAGCTACGTATAAAAAAATTACTGGCATTTGTAACGCTGACTAAGGACTGTCGAAGCCTGTTTATCGCACATTATTTTGGCGATGAAAAAACACCCCCGTGTGGC